>CAISTO010000352.1 GCA_903888395.1 uncultured Bacteroidota bacterium
AATAGAAAAAAGAATAAAAGAGGCTTAGTTGAATGGTTAATGAAGTTGAATTGTTGATTAGGAAATTAATTAATTCAAGCCTTGAGAATTTAGAAAAAGGCGGAGTTTAAAACTTGCACTGAGCTTAATCGAAGTATCGCAAATGACCATTTTTATGGCGAGCATAACTTATAAATAGAAGTTTTTTCTTTAAAAAAATAATTATTTTATGGAATCGCTTAAACCACTTCCACCATTTAAAATATTTATTTTATTGTTTAAAAATTGCTCATTGTCCAACAGTGTTTTTTCAATGGAATCAGTTTTATACATTAATTCTTGTAGGTTTCTTTTGGTATCAGCATCGCCATAACCAGGCAGTAATTCACGGAAAGGAGTAGAATAAACCAATAAAATGATTCCTAATCCAAACAAAACAACAAACGAACTTAACCCCACAAAAACATTCATAGGCGTTAGTTTAAACGAAAATTTCTCTTCAAACGTTTCGTCATTTATAATAACTAAACGCAGTGGTAATTGTAACTTTCGTAAAATCTTTTTTCTTTTTGATTCCAATTTAACTGAATATGCTTAAAATTGCTGACTTTTATTTTCTCCAAAAATATAAAAATAGATTGCTTTTGAAATATAAAAAATATAATAATTTTTCTAAAACTGTAACTATCTTATTGATAGGTATAGTAATCATGTGGTCGTGCAACCCAAATAAAGAAAAATGGTTGAATAAAAAATGGCACAGCATTGTTGGGCATTACAATATTTACTTTAATGGCGAAATAAAGCTAAACGATGCAATTACCACTTTAAATGCTGGTCATGTGAATGATTTCAATAAAATATTGGATGTTTTTCCATACGGAAATGAAGCTTCAGCCAAAGGTGTAGCTAATGTTTTAGACGATGCCATGAAAAAGTTTTCAGGTACTATTCAGTTACATAAAGTAGGTTCATACACTGATGAAGCATGGTTTGCAATAGCGAAAACCCATTATTTTAAAAGAGATTATTACGCTTGCCAAGAGGCAATGCAATACATGATTAGCAAATATCCTTTTGAATATAAAGACATAAGTACTGCTTGGATTGCAAAATGTTATATGGGATTGGGAAAACCACAAGAAGCAGAAGCCGTAATTGGATTGCTTTTATCGAGCAAAAACATGCTTAAAAAAGACATTACTGAAATATATTCAACAGCCGCTTATGTGAATATTAAGTTGGAAAAATATAAATCTGCAATTGAAAACTTAAACAAAGTAATCAATGAAGGCAGTTTAAATAAAGAAGAAAAAATAAGATACAGATACATTCTTGGTCAGCTTTATATGCAAGCAAATGACAATAAAAATGCACTTTTAAATTTTAATAAAGTAATAAATTTAGTTCCAAGTTACGATTTTGGATTTAACGCTAATATAAATATTACAAAACTGTATGATGTAAATGATAAAAAATCGGTTAATAAAGTAAGACGTAGCCTGAAAAAAATGGCGAACGATGATAAAAACATAGATTATTTAAGTAAAATATATTTTGAGCTTGGTAAATTAGAACAAAGTCAAAAAAACAATGTGGCTGCAATTGCTGCCTTTAAAAAATCGAACGATAATGCTAAAACAATGCCAATTCAAAAACCAAAAACTTGTTTTGAATTAGCAAAAATATACTTTGAAATAAAAGATTATAAAAATGCACGTGCTTATTATGATTCAACGGCTAATTTATACGATAAAACCGACAAACTTTACAGTACAATTCTTTCTACTAAAAATGTATTAAGCGATTTAATCAACAATTTAGAAGTTTATGAAGCAGAAGATAGTTTACAAGAATTAAGTAAATTAAGCAAAGTAGAATTAACCAAAAAAGTGAATGAATGGATTGCTGCAGACAAACGAAAGAAAGACTTAGCCGATAGAGAAGCCAAAAGAATTAAACAAATAGAAATTAGTAATGCAGCTAATCAAGCTGGGAAAAGTGCTGCTAATATTGCTCCACAAGCTTTTGATAACTCGCCAGGTGGTGCTCAATGGTATTTTTACAATACTAATTTAGTGGCAAGTGGATTGGCAGAATTTTTAAATTCAAAGAAATGGGGAAATAGAATAAACGAAGATTTTTGGCGATTATCAACTAAAGAAAAAAGTAATAAACAATCTGATAATTCATCGGATAGCGATGAAGGAACTGATAAAACGAATGCTGATAAAACGAATACAGTAAAAAAAGATTTAGATGAAAGTGAAGAAAATTCAGACAGCATTGCTGAAGAAAAAAACGACTTGGTTTTAGGTGATAAAATTAAAGATGATTGGATAAAAAATGTTCCATTTACCAATGCTGCTATGGAAAATTCAAACCTAAGTATGATGGAAGCTTTGCATAATTTAGGCAACATCTATTACACTAAAATAAAAAATTACAAAGAGTCTATAAATTATTTAAATATTCTTGAAAGCAGATTTCCTAAAAACGAATACGAACCAGAAGCTTGGTATTACTTGCATAAAAGCCACGATGAATTAAAAGAAAAGAAAAATGCAAGCAAGTATAAAGATGATTTGCTGCTCATTTACCCTGAAAATCCTTATAGTCTTTTGTTATTAGGTAAGCCATTAAACACTAAATCTACTGATCAAAACAAAGAATTAGTAAAGCTTTACGACAGTACTTTTGAAGCTTATAAAGGCGAAAGATTTGATGAGGTAAAAACATTAAAAAACTTGGCAGATAAAAAATATCCTGGTAATAATTTTAGACCAAAATTTGAATACATCAATGCATTAGCAATTGGTAAAACTGAAAACTTAGAAAACTTTAAATTAGCATTGACTTCAGTAACCAAAGAATTCCCCAAAACAGATGTTGCAGCTCAAGCGCAGGAAATATTAGATTTATTAAATAAAACGGTAAAGCGAATAGAAACAGTTGGGAAAGATTCTA
>CAISTO010000353.1 GCA_903888395.1 uncultured Bacteroidota bacterium
CCATGTAAATTCGGCAGTAATTGGACCTAAATTGGGATCCATATCGTTGCTATACATATACCAATCTTTTTCAATTACACTTGTTAAAACAATGTCTATTTCATCGCCAATATTAGCTGCTGTTTTACTGCTTGATATTTTCCAAACAGGTGTATTTTTTAATTGAGCAAATAAATTAGAAAAGGTAAAACAAAAAAGGATGGTTACTAAAAATATTAATTTGTTTTTGGTTTGAATCATGATTGAAAAATAAAAGTGTACATGGCAAATGTAAAAGTATTTAGCAAAAAATGATGTAACAAATATTACATAATATGTAATACCAATTACAATTCATAAAAAAACCCTGATTTTAATCGAAAAATCAGGGTTTAAATTTCTAAATATAAATTATTTTTGAGGAGCTACTTGTCTAGGAGGTGCAATTGGAGCATCAACTATACCCAATTTCTTTTTAACACCAGCGGTAATATTATCACCTTCTGGTTTGTATAACATACCTGCTGAATTGGCATCAAAAACATAAGAATAACCTACTTCTTTTGCTACCTGAGCAATTGCGGTTTTAGCTTTTTCAACAATTGGTTTTAACAAATCAGCTTCTTTTTTTCTGCTTTCTTCTTGTGCTGATTGTTGAAATTCTTGAATACGTTCTTGTAATTGGCGTAATTCTTTTTCTTTAAACTCACGCATGGTAGCGGTTGTTGTGTTTGCCGATTTTTCAAAATCTTCGTATTTAGTTTTAAACTCAGCTTGTAATTTTCCTAAATCTTCTTCTAATTGTTTTTGGTATTTTTCCATATCTGTATTGGCTTTTTTGTACTCAGGCATTGCCACCATTACTTCTTGTAAATCTACGTAACCTAATTTTTGAGCATTTGCTACAAAAAATCCTCCACAAAGTGCAAATACCATTGCCAATGCTGCTTTTCTAATGATTCTCTTCATTTTGTTTATTTGTTTTTGTTTATATATTATTTGATTTAAAATTATTTTTGAGGTGCTGGATTTTCTGGTTTTAATTGGTTTTTGCTACTTTTATCAATTGCTATGCCAAGTTCTGCTAACACTTCATTACTCATGTCGTATTTTGAATTGGTATAAAGCATTACTACTTCACCACCTTTTGCAAATATAAAATCATAGGCCCTAGCTTTTGCTGTTTTTTGAATGGCATTATACACTTTATCTTGAATTGGTTTTACTAGCTCCTGACGTTTTTTGAATAATTCACCTTCAAAACCGAACTTTTTATTTCTAAAATCGCGTAAATCATTTTGTTTAGTTTTTAATTCTTCAGCACGTTTTTTCTTCATATCATCACTCATCAAAATTTGCTCCGCATTGAATTCCTTTTCAGCTTTTTCCAATTCAAGCATTTTTTGCTCCATTTCCTTTTGCCAATCTTCACTCATGGCATCTAACTGTTTTTGTGCCGATCTGTATTCTGGCATCAAATCTAAAATATATTCAGTATCAACATATGCAAATTTTTGTGCAATTGATTTATTGGCAAATAATGCCATGAATATTACAATTAAAATGATTATTTTTTTCATGATTACTAAAACTTATTTTATTGGTTTTTAGTTTAAATTTTTAAAATTGTTGACCTATTAAAAAATGGAAATTACCACCATTTACGCCTGGTCTTAATGGAATATCATCTATCCCCCAACCATAATCCAAACCAATCATTCCAAACATTGGAAGGAAAATTCTAACTCCCATTCCATAACTTCTGTATAATTTAAACGGATTAAAATCCCTAAAATCTAATTGCGCATTTCCTGCTTCAGCAAAAACCAAAGGAAACACAGTAGCTTGCGGATTTAATGAAATTGGATAACGTAATTCCATGGTGAATCTATTATAAACACTGGCACCTTTTGGCTGAATAACATTAGTATTTGGGTCAGTATATAATGGTGTTAAAGTATTGTCTGCGTAACCACGTAAAGCCACTAATTCTCTACCATCTAAGTTAAATCCTGTTAAACCAGCACCACCCACCCAAAAGCGTTCAAATGGCGTAATGGCTAAAGCATTATTATACCTTCCTATGGCGCCAAAATTTACACGGGTCATAAATACTAAATCTCCAAAAATTCTATTGAAAAATGTGGCATCAAATTTCCATTTATGGAACTCTAACCATCTTAAATCAGTTGAAGTAAGCGACTCCTTATCAAACATTAATGAATAAGGCGGGGTGAGCTGTAATGACAATGAAATATTAGAACCAGTTCTTGGGTAAATAACTTGATCGGTTGAATTACGGCTCAGCACCATTTTAAAACTTATGTTATTAGAAACACCCGCACCAATTGATGAAATATATGGTAAGGGAGGAGTTGTGCCAACGCTATCGCTATATTTATGATTGTATTGCTGAAAACTACCCGAATACGACAATACAAAATAATCATCAGGCCATTTTAAACGTTTTCCAATTCCAACGGTTAAACCTGAAGTAAATAAACCCGTACTTCTGGCATCTTCACTTGCATAACCATTTGTTTGGCGCGAATGAAAAAGCGAAACACTTAATGCGTTTGGTCTTTTTCCACCTAACCAAGGTTCGCTAAATGAAGCGGAATAAGATTGGAAAAAAGTTCCGTTAGTTTGAGCTCTTAAAGAAATACGTTGACCATCACCACTTGGAATTGGATTCCAAGCACTTGATTTGGTAACTTTTCGAGCCGAAAAATTATTAATAGTTAAACCCAAAGTTCCAATAATCATTCCTGCACCCCAACCTCCGGATAATTCAATTTGATCGTTTGCGCGTTCTTCTACTTTGTATTCTATATCTACGGTTCCAGTTGCTGGATTTGGAACTGGATTTACACCCAATGCTTCTGGGTTAAAATAACCTATTTGGCTTAATTCGCGTAAACTTCTAGTAATATCACTTCGGCTAAATAACTGTCCTGGTTTTGTTCTTAACTCACGTAAAATAACATGATCGCTGGTTTTGGTATTTCCCTTAACAGTAACTTTATTTATTCTTGCTTGTTCGCCTTCACTGATTCTAATTTCTAAATCAATGCTGTCGTTTTCAATTAAAACTTC
>CAISTO010000354.1 GCA_903888395.1 uncultured Bacteroidota bacterium
GGCTTCGCGCAAAGGGTTTGGGGTTTTCGTTATATTTTTTCGTTTATCAAACCACCAGTTTCACTGGTGGCTACCGTAAGGCCGTTCCTCTGGAACTTTGATTTTTAAAATCCTTAATTTGACGCACATGCTATGTAACTGAACGAAAATCGAAAATTTTGTAGAGACGTAACATGTTACGTCTAATATTTTTCAAAATACAATTAAAAAGCGAACTAAAATTTTTTCGCTTTTTTTATTTGTAATCCATACAATTCAATTACATTTGAAAACATTTTTGAAAGCAATTCTTACATATTGTCATTTGGTAATGGTAGTTATTTTTATAGCTACCATCATTCCTTTTCATGCCTTCCATCAGCATGTTGAAGATGTTCATTATGTGGCAATGGCTGCTAAAAATACCAAAAATCATCATTGTAAATTAGATGAAAACTTTTGTGTTGAAAGTATGATTAAGCATTGTGAACACAAACAGCATTTGGCCGAAAGCCATGAAAAATGTTTTACAAGCCAATATCATTTTATAAAAAACATAACGCTAAATAGCAATGTTTTCAAATTTATATCTCTTTCCAAAACTCATTATTTTAAACTGAGTATAGTAAATATTCAAAATGAGTTTACCATACTTTTAAATAATAAAGGTCCACCCTACCGCCTTTTTGTTTAAGAAACTATATTATTTAGTAAAGTATTTGGCTTGTTCTTGTTGGTCAATGGGAGTTACATCCTTTCCCGCCAAAGCGGGAAAGCAATCTCATTGTTAAATTGCCTCCTTCCTATAATTGAAATTTATAGCAGAATTAATACTATGTTTCTATGTGGTTCAAAATATATTGAACTACCTATTTACATTAACAAGTTCAACAAAGTCATACACTTTTATAAAAACTATATAGTTTAATCGCTCGTGCTTCATCAAGCACCTTATTCATCATTTTTATTTTTTATTTCAGTGAAATCAATTGCATTTTTTGCTTTGACTTGTTCGTGTTTTATATTTAACAATAACACCATTGCACAGCAAAATCAAACTTATATAATTAAAGGAATTATAACTGATAGTGTGTCAAAAAAACCTTTGGCAAATGCCACTATTATTTTATATCCTAATCAAACTATTTTCTATGCTAATGAACAAGGAATGTTCGAAATACCCAATGTTTTAGCAGGTAAATACCAATTATCAATTGATTATTTGGTATATCATCCTGCTTTGTTAACCATCAAAATTCCTTTGAATGAAACATTAAAAATAGAACTTCCATCGGAAGAAAATCACTTGCATGATGTAATCATTGCTACCGATAAAAATTTATCCATATCGGATTATAGCTTACAAAATCATAGCGTATTAGATGCAAAAAAACTTGATATTTTACGTGTACAAACCATGGGCGATATGCTTAAAAACATGGCTGGTGTTACGCTTTTAAATAGCGGACCAAGTATTTCAAAACCTGTTATTAGAGGTTTGCATAGCAATAGAGTTACCCTATTAAACAATGGAATAAAACAAGAAGGACAAAATTGGGGTGCCGACCATGGACCAGAAATAGATCCTTTTGCAATAAATAAATTAGAAATAATTAAAGGGGCAAGTAGTTTGCAATATGGACCTGAAGCCATTGGTGGAGTTATTAAAGTTTCGGCAAAGGATTTTAAACAACAAAATGGCATATCGGGTACTTATAGTTTGAGTGGATTTAGCAATAATTGGCAAGTAGCAAACAGCTTATTTTTGGAAGGCAATCATTTAAAAAAACAAAACTTAAGCTGGCGTTTTCAAGCTAGTTACAGAAAAGCTGGCGATTCAAAAACTCCTGAATATGTATTAAGTAATACCGCATTTGCTGAATTTGATTTGGGTACTGCTGTGCAATACAAATTTAAAAATAGCAGCATTGAATATTCCTTCAGTTATTTCCAATCGAGTTTGGGTATTTTACGCGCTGCACATGTTCATAATGTGAGCGATTTACAAAACACCATTGCTAATGGAAAACCCAGTATTATCAACGATTTTACATATGATATTGGAAGACCAAAACAGGAAGTAACACATTTAATAAATGCTGTAAAATACTTGTATCTATTTAAAAATTCAAGTAAAATAAGTATTGACTTAAGCCAACAAATAAACAACAGAAAGGAATTTGATGTATTGAGTTTTTTGAGCATGAACAGCGATTTAAAAGATAAACCTGCTTATGATTTAACTTTAACAACCAATCAAATTTCGGCAAAATATGAACATAAAAAGTTTGCTGGTTTTAAAGGAATAATTGGAGTTAGTTTATCAAATCAAGGAAATTATGCCACAGGAAAGCAATTCTTCATTCCTAATTTTATTAGTAATAATTATGGGGTTTATATCATTGAAAAATGGAATAAAAAACATTGGCAAGCTGAAGGTGGAATTCGATATGATTGGATATATTTTACAAGGTACATTAATTTAAATAATGAAGTCCTTAGCAATGACTTGAATTACCAAAATGCTTCGGGTTCATTTGGTGTATCGTATTTGGTAAATACGTATTTAAAAATTACAGGAAATATAAGCACCGCATGGCGAGCGCCAAGTGTAAATGAATTATACGCACTTGGCTTACATGCTGCTGTTGCTAACTATGAGCAGGGAAATTCAAATTTAATTGCAGAGCAAAGTTATAACTCAGAATTGAATATTAAATACAATAAAAACAAGTTTGAATGGGATGCAAGTATCTATCATCATGTCATTGATAATTTCATTTATAGGTTACCAAGTAATACTTATAACACCAGTTTTAGAGGCGTATTTCCTGTGTTTAATTACACCCAAACCAATGCATTATTACAAGGATTTGAAACCAATTTAAGTTATCAATTACAAAAGAATTTTACCATCAATTCATCTTACACCTTTTTACATGCAACTGATTTAAGCAGAAATATTCCATTAATATTTATGCCCGCAAATCGCATTCAAAGTGGAATCAATTGGCAAATTGCTAAAAATAAA
>CAISTO010000355.1 GCA_903888395.1 uncultured Bacteroidota bacterium
ATTATCTATTGTTTTGATGGTTAATTCTGTTCCTTTAATAATGGCTATTTCGCCATCATTTAAATAAACTACATTTCGGGTATATTCTACAATTGGAGTTGCATCGCTGGCAATAAAATGTTCGCCTTCGCCAATTCCTAACACCATTGGACTTCCTTTACGAGCACCAATTAAATAATCGGGTGTATTTTTACTTAAAATAACAATTGCATACGCACCAATAACCTGAGTTAAACTCATGCGCACAGCTTCTTCAAAACTTACGTTATTATTTTTATGAATTTCTTCAATTAAATGAACTAAAACTTCGGTATCCGTTTCCGATTTAAACGCATGTCCGCGTTTAATTAACATTTCTTTTAAAGTAGCATAGTTTTCTATGATACCATTATGAATAATAGCAAATTCACCATTTCCACTTAAATGAGGATGTGCATTTAAATCGTTAGGTGCACCGTGAGTGGCCCAACGTGTGTGACCCATTCCAGTATGGGCAGTGGTACTTTGAGAACCAATAGATGCTTCTAAATCTGCAACTTTACCAGTTTTTTTATAAACTTTAAATTCACCACTGTTATCGAGCAAAGCAACACCGGCACTGTCGTAACCACGGTATTCCAAACGTTTTAACCCTTTAAGTATAATAGGGCAGGCTTCTCTATGGCCTATATAAGCTACAATTCCACACATAATTAATACAATATTATAATAAAGTTTGTAATTTTAAAATATTATTTGTTTCAATAAAATCAGCGCTTTTGTTTATTGCTGATAGCAAAGGCCTTGCAGCATTTAAAAACGTTTCAAATTCATTAAAAGTCAATGCTTGTTCTCCATCACTTAATGCCTTTTCAGGATGAGGGTGAATTTCAATCATTAATCCGTTAGCACCTGCAGCAATAGCAGCTAATCCCATTTTATTTACAAAAGCAGCTTTACCAACTCCATGACTTGGATCGGCAAAAACTGGCAAATGTGAAAGCGACTGCATTAAAGGAATAACGCCTAAATCAAAAACATTGCGGTTTTGTATATCAAAACTTCTAATACCACGCTCACAAAGAATTACATTTTCATTTCCACCACTCAAAATATAATCAGCAGCTAAAAGCCATTCCGTTGCTTTGGCACTCATGCCACGCTTTAACATAATGGGTTTTTTTGTTTTACCTAACTCCGCCAATAATGAAAAATTACTCATGTTTCTAGCACCAATTTGAATAATATCGGTGTGGTTATATACATCGTCAAGGTTACTTAAATCCATTAATTCTGTAACCACACGTAAGTTATTTTTATTGGCCGCTTCGCGAATATATTTTAAACCTTTATTACCCAAACCCCTAAAGCTATAAGGCGAAGTGCGTGGTTTGAACGCACCACCTCTTATAAATTTTATTTGTTGTTTGTTTAAAAACTCAGCTATTTCATGAATTTGATCTTCTGATTCTACTGAACATGGACCAGCAATTAAGTTTAAATCACTTCCACCAACTTCAATTCCATCCACATCAAATGAAGTTTTGGTTTTGTATAATAAAGATGAAAGCTGGTAAGGAGTTGTAATTTCTATTGATTGCGAAATAAAATCAAAATGACTCAACAAACTTTTATTTTTTAAAGCAGGAATAATTAACTGATGATTGAAATCTTGGTATATATAATCGAAATCCTGTTCTTTTAAAAAGGATTGAATATTGCTAATTTGGTTAGCACTAACTTGTTTATTTAGTTGAACTATCACAATAAATTTTTTTACTATTTATTTTATAACGGTATAATTAATTTTAAGTTGTAAATTTTTGGTGTCTAAAACTACTCTTCTTGCAGAAGTTTGGAAAACAGAACCATAAGTACTATTTGGAACAATCACACTTAATCCATAATGCTTATTGCCAGAGCCATTTCTTAAATTAGTTAATAAAAAATTCAATTCACGGGCTATATTAAATCGGTATTCACCATTTTTTACACTACCACCAAGGTAATAAAAATTCTCAGTATAAGAATCTACAGTTAATACACTTCTTCCTAACGAATCCGTTGATATTAAAGTAATTTGATTAGGTATTTTAAAATTTTTATCGTCAAATCCGCCTAAAGCTTTTACTACAATTTCAGCTTTTTGAATGGCTAATTGAGGCGAAGCCGCAAGTCTATTTAGCGTTGAATCGGGAATAAACATTCTTAATTTTGTTCCACCCATAGATTGCAAATAAGCAATATCTCGTTGTTGATTAGCCTTAAATTTTGTGGTATTTGCTTGTGTTAAAAACGAGCTATTATTTACGTATTTATTATATTTAGGATTTGCAAATTGAATTGGAAATTCAGTTCTTAAATGAGTGGTATCGTTTCTATAGTAAACTATTAAATTAGTAAACATAGAGTTTAAATTCATATACCAAAAACCACCTTCATATGGACCAAAATTACTTTCATCAACTATGGCAAATCCTTTAAACAAATCGTAAAAGCTGCTTTGAGAAAAGGTGCGTTGATTTTGAATTTTTAATTTAAAATCATCACTCATTTTTATGCGCATACAAGCTGGAATTAATGCACTGCTATACAAATAAGTATTTTTAATGCTATCACTTGGTGAAAATTTAGTATTAAATGTTCCAACAACATTACTAGATTTTAAATAGTTTCTATTAGAAAATATGGCGGTAGTTTCACTTAACCTTTCAGTTAATTCATAAACTTTTATATCGTGAATAGCATTTGTATCGCCAATATAGGTGGTATCGTTACCAATTCTTAATTGTAATACTACAGAATCAACCAATATATTATTTACTTTAGCGGTATCACCTAATGAAAATGAAGCTGCGTTATTAGGAATAGAAAAAGAAGTTAAAATAGTAGCTTGCGATTTAGCAAAGATTGGATCATTAATAGCTCCTAAAATGTATAAAGATTGTTGGTGAGTAGCCAACGAATCCATAGTGGTAGTATAAGAATTAAGAAAAACAGATTCCTGCGTTGAATTAAAACTTGAATCAGGATTAATAAATCCAACGCTTAGTGTATTTACGTCTTTTTTACAAGATGAATACAAGAGTGCAAAAGCACTTAAAAATAGAATAAAATTTTTGATAGCTGAGAGGTTTTTAAACTTGACTTTGCAATAATTCATCATACAAATTGTTGTAATCATCACCATAAGAACCTTCAACATGCTCATGCATTAATTTACCTTTTTGCTTTTTAATAAATTTAATTACTTCAGCATCTATTTCAGAACTTGCTTTAACAATTGCATCGGCATGAGTAATTCCAGTAATGTATAAAGAATTGCTATCAGATTTAGCTAAAGTAGCCACTTGCTTGGTATCAATTTCGTTTAAACCAGCTTTGCGGGCAAAATCTTTTCCTAAGTTTTCTTCAAACTGATTTTCAAAAACCGAATAAACTACTTTTGCGTTTCTAAACACAGGTTCGTCTTTGTAAATAGTTTTAATATACAATGGAATTAAACTTGTCATCCAACCTTGGCAATGAATAATATCGGGCTGCCAACCTAGTTTTTTAACAGTTTCGAGCGCACCTTTACAAAAGAAAATGGTACGTTCATCATTGTCATTATAAAAAACATTTTTATCGTTAGCAAAAACAAATTTACGGTGAAAATAATCTTCGTTATCTAAAAAATAAACTTGCATTTTAGCTTCTTGAAGCGATGCAACCTTAATTGTTAACGGGTTATCATTGTCGTCAATTGTAATATTAATACCTGATAAACGAACAACTTCGTGAAGTTTATTCCTTCTTTCGTTAATACAACCAAATCGTGGCATTAATACACGAATTTCGTTGTTTTTTTCTTGAATTGCCTGTGGCAATCTTCTTGCTAATTCTCCAACATTGGTAACTTGCAAATAAGGTGTCATTTCAGACGAAACAAAAAGAACTTTTTTCTTGGCCATACTAATAACTTTTTTTTAAAAAAGTATGCAAATTTACGATAATGTTAATATATTGATTAATATTTGCCACAAAAAAATTGCCTAAAAAAGGCAAAACGCTGTAAATCAAAACTAAGTGATTGTATTTAAAACTATAAAAACACTTCAAACTTACCTAAATACTAAAAAAGGTGGTGGAAAAAGCATCGGATTTGTTCCAACAATGGGAGCATTACACCAAGGACATATTTCATTAATTCTTAAATCAAAGGCTCAAACTGACCTAACTATTTGCAGTATTTTTGTAAATCCAACTCAATTTAATAATCCTTCAGATTTAGAAAAATATCCTCGAAATGCCAGTGCCGATATGAAGCTTTTGGCTGCTGTAAAATGCGATGTGCTTTTTATGCCAAATGTTTTGGAAATGTATCCAAATGGGCAAACAAAAAACACAGAAGATTATGGCGAAATTACTCAGCTTTTAGAAGGTGAAAAACGCCCAGGCCATTTTGATGGGGTAATAACCATTGTTTCTAGGTTATTTGAAATTATTGAACCACATGAAACTTTTTTTGGACAAAAAGACTACCAACAATGTTTGCTTGTTCAAGAATTAATTAACAGACATTTTCCAAAAATAACATTCAATATAGAAGCTACTGTTAGGCAAAAAGATGGATTGGCTTTAAGTAGTAGAAATACTAGATTGAGCGAAGCGCAACAAATAGAGGCCTTAGCTATTTCAAAATCGTTATTTTATATCAAGCAAAATTGGGGAAATGATACCATTGAAAACTTAATTGCGGCTGCAGAAAAAATGATTGAATTGCAAAAAAGTTTAAAAATTGAATACTTTAAAATTTGCAACCGCACTCATTTAACAGCATTGAATGGACATTCAAAAAATTACAAGGAAGCTGTCATTTTAACTGCTGTTTTTTGTGGAGATATCAGGCTAATTGACAATTTAATTGTTTAAAAGTATAACAGTTTTCTAATTAATCAATTGTATTTTTGATTTAATTAATTGAAAAAAAATGCAAAGAAAAAATATAAATATTTTTGCTATACTTTTTGTTATAATTATTCAAGGTTGCGGCAATAATAATGCTCCAAAAACTGAGGCAATTAAACCAGAAATATACGGTAATTGGCTATTAGAAAGCTTATTAAAATATACTGATTCCACCAAAAATATCATTGGTCACAAACAGTTTTTTTGTTCCGAAATTATTATCAAACCCCATTCCGATAGTGTAACCATTGTTAATGGCGATTATGAATATTGGAACACAAAATGTGATAGCATTTCTGCAACTGAAATTTCATTGCATCACCTTTCACATATGCCTCATAGCAATTTGTATTTAACTCCCGAAAACAAATTAATGTATTATGATTCGGCTGCTGAAAAAACTTTTTATTTTATTAAAGCTGTAAATAATCCAGTAGTAAAAGCAAACGTGCATTTACCCGCCATGAAATATGAAATTAACAAAAGGCTTTTTGAACATACTTTTATTGATTTAGATACAAAAAAGAAAATATCATTTTCAGCCCTAAACGAAGTAAAAGGCGATAAGGAATACAAAACCTATCAAACATTTATAAACGATGAAACAGCTGATAAAAGCGAAGAAAATTTAATGGAATTTAGTAACCCTAAAACTAATAAAAATAAAATTACTATTTGGGAATTTAAACAAGATACGCTTATAATATATACAAGTATAAACACCGAATGCAAGGAATGTAAACCATTTTATGAACGCGGAGTCATTTGGAAAACTTTGGTAAAACAGTAAAAAATGCAAGAAATAATTGACGAAAAACTAAATCCCTGGAAAACCAAAAGTATAAAAACTACTTACGACAATAATTGGATAGAAGTAGAACACCATGAAATAATTAACCCAAATGGAAATGATGGAATTTACGGTAAAGTTCATTTTAAAAACTTGGCCATTGGCATCATTCCTTTAGATGAAAATAACAATACTTGGTTGGTTGGTCAATATCGTTATCCAATAAATAAATACAGCTGGGAAATTCCAGAAGGTGGCGGAAAATTAGGCGTGGCTCCAATAGAAAGTGCTAAGCGCGAACTTTTAGAAGAATGCGGATTAGAAGCCAGTGAATGGACTGAAATATTGCAAATGCATTTAAGCAATTCGGTAAGCGATGAACTAGCAATTATTTATGTGGCAAAAAACTTGACTCAAAAACAAGCAGAACCAGAAGATACCGAACAATTACAACTGAAAAAACTACCTTTTTCAGAAGCATTTGAGATGGTAATGAATGGCACCATTACGGATAGCATGAGCGTAGCTGCCATTATGAAATTAAAATTGATGGGAATTTAGGTGGCTATCTTTTTTAAACTTCAATAGCTGAAATAGTCCAAGTTATTTTAACCATTTAGACAATAATTGTTTTGATTCATCTTTAGATTTTGTAAAATCATTTTCTGAATCTACCAAACCCTTTTGAACTTTTTCTATAAAAATTAAATGATCTATTACCCGATCAACCGTTAAATATATGTCATGCAGCGCATCTCCTTTATTTGGCAGCCAATATTCCGTTAACTAAGTTGGTTGCCTTGGGAAGGATACCGCTTGAGCGGTACTTCTGAATGACTTAATTATTGCAAACTGATTTATAATTTACAAACTAATGTGGTTTAGTTATTTTTTTTATTCAACTACTTCGTAGTTGGTATTGTTTTTAATCACAAAATCCCCGAATTTTATTCGGGGATTTTCAAATTGAACCCCTTTGGGGTTTTGAGCGAATATTAACAATCCTGAAAGGATTGAATGTTAATAGCCCTTCATGAAATGCAGGGTATGAAATCGATAAAAGTAATCACGACCCTGAAAGTCCATAATTAAACTACATTGATCTACAAAGTCAAGCTCAACATAAAGTCATCACACAGTCTTTCACCAAGCTGAAACGTTCGAATGTCAAAGGTTTTGAAGCCCATTTTGTTATAAAATTTCAAAGCTTTGTGGTTTTCTTGCCAAACTCCTAAATAGATATTTTGATAATGTTGTTGCTTACAAAAATCAATGGTAAACTGCATTAACTGCTGCGCAATTCCTTTTCCATGAAATTGTTTTCTAACATAAATTTTTTCAATTTCAGCGCTATTTCCCTCCAATTTTGTATTAGTTTGGTTCAACAAAAGTTTTACATAACCAATGTCTCCAGTTTCATTATAAGCCAAAAAATAAACAATATTCTCATCCTTTAAATTGGTGGCTAATTTTTCAATAGTATAAGTATTTGCAATATAGGCTTGCATATCCGACTCGGAATTTTCGTCTTTGTAGGAATCGTAAAAAGTGCTTGCTCCTATTTGAGCTAATACCGCTCGGTGCTTTTGTGAACAAATGACAATATTTGAAACCATAATCGGATTAATTGTTAAACTTTTACAATGATAGAAATTTAGTTGAATTTTAAAAAGTAGATTTACTACTAAAATGCTTTACTTTGCAGCTATGGCATTTTATCCAAAAAGCAATCCAAAACCTATAGATACCACCCAATTAATATATGGCCAACATGCAATTTTAGAAGCATTGCTAGCAGCAAAAGATATTAATAAAGTGATAGTTCAGCAAACTGCAAAGAGCGAAATCATTAACGAGATTTTAAAAAAATGTAAGCAACAGGATATTCCAATTCAGTATGCGCCAAAGGAAAAATTTGCTTTTCTTCAACAAAAAAATCATCAGGGTGTGATGGCTTATTTATCGCCAATAGCTTTTCAAAAAATTGAAGATATTATTCCACAATTATTTGACGAAGGCAAAACGCCTTTTATACTTATTTTGGATAGAATTACCGATGTAAGGAACTTGGGAGCCATTGCTCGTTCGGCATATTGCGCGGGAGTTCATGCCATTGTAATTCCAGCTGCTGATAATGCACCAATTAATGAAGATGCAGTAAAAACTTCGGCTGGAGCGCTCATGCACATTCCTATTTGCCGAGAAAAAAACTATAAAACTGTTTTGGAATTATTGAACCAAAGTGGTGTTTTAACCATTGCTTGTAGTGAAAAAGCAAAGAAGAATTTTCATGAAATAGATTTAACTGTTCCCGTTGCCATTATTATGGGAAATGAAGAAACAGGAATTAGTCCAGAAATATTGAAAAAATGCGAAGAAATGGCTAAAATTCCGTTGGAATTAGGTGTTCAATCATTGAACGTAAGTGTAGCTGCAGGAATAGCAGTTTACGAAACCGTAAGACAAAGGATTAGTTAATAGTTGGAATGAGATTACTTCTCATGCTATGGCATGATCGCAATGACG
>CAISTO010000356.1 GCA_903888395.1 uncultured Bacteroidota bacterium
AGAAAATGGTTTGCGTGGTGGAATAAAATATGATGAATTAGCAGAAAAAAACAATGAAAATCATTATGCGGCCATTGAAACCGATGCGGGTGGATTTGTGCCTCGTGGTTTTGGAATTAGTGATTCTACTATTTATAAAAACATGAATGCAAAAGCCCATTTATTCAGAAATTATGGGTGGGATAAAATAGACTTAGGTGGCGGTGGTGCTGATATTGGCCCGTTGAAAAATAATTGCAAAGCATTAATAGGTTATGTTCCCGATTCACAAAGATATTTTGATTATCATCATACCGAAAATGATATTTTTGAAAATGTAAACGAACGCGAGTTGCATTTGGGTGCTGCCGCAATAACCAGTTTAGTTTGGTTACTTTGTAACGAATAAAAATGTTTAATTTGTAAATTAACATGGAACTAATTCAATGATTGATTGATCCATGTTATAAAATTGATTAATAAATAAAAAGATGAGTGGAGAGAAAAAAGAATTAGTTTTTAAAAAAATAGGCATTGCAATTGCCTTTTCACCAAGGTTAGAAGCGCTAATTGCGGAAGCATCAAAAATGCAAGTTGGCTTAAAATCGGAAATGGTTTTTATTCATGTTGGAAATAAAAGCGAAGAAGATGTAAAAACTATCAATGAATATTTAGAAAAATATAACTTGTTAAACAATTCAAAACTAATTTGGCAAGAAGGCGAAACAGTTGAAACAATTTTAAATATTTGTAACGAGGAACAACTTGATTTATTAGTAGCAGGTGCTTTAGAAAAAGAAAGTTTAATAAAATATATTATGGGCAGTGTAGCTCGTAAATTAAGCCGAAAAATTAAATGCAGCATGCTAATGCTTACAGAACCAAAAATAGAATCAAGTCCATTAAAATCAATAGTGGTAGAGGGTTCAAATAATCCAAAAACAGAAAATACCATTGCGGTAGCCATTGAAATTGCCAAAGCATTTAAAGTTAAAAATGTAGATGTAATTCAAGAAACAGATTTGAACAAAGCTGTTTTAATTAGAAGCGATGAGTTCAAAGAAAATGAAGTTGCAAAGCACAAGGAAAATTTAATAGAAGAAGAAGATAAACGATTGAATTATATTTTAAGTTGTAACGATTGTGGTGATATAAAAATTAACATTGATAGAATAGAAGGAAAACCAGGTTATATCATTTCAAAATATGCACGTGAACATCATGCAGATTTATTGATTTTAAATTCACCTGATAGAAAACTAAATTTAATTGACCGTGTTTTCCCAACAGACATTGAGTTTGCTTTAGCGGATTTGCCTTGTAATTTATTATTGGTAAACATCAAAGAAGATTATACAGCATAAGTAGATCGTAAAACAAGCAATTTTAAAACAATTCAATTAAATAAATAGTTTACACATCAATGAACACCGCTTTAAGTCAACAAGACACAATAAGTTTAATTTTTAGCTTAGGCGTTTTGCTCATTGTGGCAAGGCTTGTTGGTGAGTTTTTTCGAAAGTTTAAAATGCCTTTGGTTGTAGGTGAATTAATTGCCGGAATTTGCTTAGGACCAAGTTTATTAGGTCATTATTTTCCAAATATAAGTATGCTAGTTTTAAACCAACATAGTAATTCTATGATTGCATTTAATGGAATTACTGCCATTTCAGTTATCATGTTATTATTTGTAGCAGGTATGGAAGTTGATTTATCCATTATTCGTCAACAAGGAAAAACTGCTTTAAAAACAAGTTTTTTAGGGCTAATTATTCCTTTAGCAATTGGTTTTTTAGTGGCCTATTATTACTATCCACTTTTTGGAGAATATTTTACAAGTAGTTCAAAATTAATTTTGTTTAGTTTATTTTTTGGGACTGCTTTGGCTGTTTCAGCCTTACCAATTATAGCACGAACATTAATGGATTTAGGATTATTTAGGTCAAAAGTAGGAATGATAATAATTGTAGCTGCCATGTTCGATGACATTGTTGGTTGGCTTTTATTTTCAGTAATTTTGGGAATGTTAAAAATAAATTCTCACAGTCATGGGTTTTTATTTACACTTGGTTTAACCATTTTGTATTCGGTAGCAATGCTTACTGTTGGTCGAATAATTATTAATAAATCATTGCCATGGGCGCAAAAAAACTTTAGTTGGCCAGGTGGTTTTTTAAGTCTTTCACTGGGTTTGGCATTTTTGGGCGCTGCCTTTACAGAATTTATAGGCATTCATGCCATATTTGGTGCTTTTATAGTTGGAATTGCCTTTGGCGATAGTGTTCATTTAACAGAAAAAACACGAGAAATAGTGAATCAATTTGTAACAAATATTTTTGCTCCATTATTTTTTGTTTCCATAGGTTTTAAAGTCGATTTTTTTGCAAATTTTGATTTACAAATTACTTTATTAGTTTTAGTTTTAGCCATTGCCACCAAATTAATTGGAGCGGGTTTAGGGGCATTTTGGGGCGGATTAACAAAACAAGAAAGTTTAGCAGTAGGTTTTGGAATGAATGCCCGTGGGGCCATGGGAATTATTTTAGCAATATTGGCTTTACAAGCCGATTTAATCAATGAAAAACTGTTTGTAGCCATTGTTATTATGGCTGTTATAACATCAATTATGGCTGGGCCAGCTTTACAACTTTTAGTAAAACGCCAAATTGATAAAGAACAAGATGACCTTGAAAAGGAACAAGATGACATGTTTGTTTAATTATTAAAAAATTAGAAGATTTAAAGATTAGAAAGATTAACCATTTTTAAATATTAAATACAAAATGCTAGTATCAAAAAGCTTTTTTTTTAAATGTAGGTAAATTTTGAAACAAAACCTTATTTTCGCCCTCATTATAATTTAAAATAAGCAATGAAGCAATTGATAGATGCCATAAAAGTAACTTTGGCAAAAGAAGGATTTGAAGGTGAAAAGCTAGTAAATCAGTTAAAAGAATTACGTAAATTTTTTATTGACAACTTAAACCAACCCGGTTATGTACGCATGATTCGTTTGGCATACGAAAACATTCAAGTAAACGGTAATTATACCTTTGAATATACTGAAGATGATGGTGTAGCTAATTTAGATTATTTGTTAGATTTATTAAGCGATTACAGTAATAAATACAACAAAGAAGAACTAATAGAATACCGCAAAATGATGGAAGGTGAAGAGTGGATTAGTCCTGACCAAGAGTGGGAAGGTGAAGACGATTACTTGAACGAAGAACAAGCGGAAGAAGAAGAAGGTCCTAAAGAATAATTTTTAAAAGTGGAGCAATCCTTAAAATTGATTTTTAAACCATATAGACTTATAAATAACATAGTAAAAAGCTATGTATTCTATGTTTCTATGTGGTTCAAATATTTTTATTAGCTTTAGCTAATTTTTTAAATATAAAACATATCAATTATAAGTTTCTAGAATTAATAAACGGGGGGAATACTATTTTTTATCCAAAAAAATAAAGCAATTGAATACACCTAAAGGAAAACTTATATCCATTGGCGGTGCTGAAGATAAAGGCACAGAACCCGAAAAAGGATATGTACATTCAAATAAAAGTTTAAATTTTTTCAGTTTATCAATTCTAAAACGTTTTGTGGAAGAAGTTGGTGGAATTGATAAAAAAATTGAAGTCATAACAACCGCATCATCTATTCCACAAGAAGTAGGTCAAAATTACATTGACACTTTTAGCAAAATAGGCTGTAAACGCGCTGGTGTAATGAATATTAGAAACCGTGAAGACGTTCATAATCCTGAATACATTCAACGTGTAAAAGATTGTGACGGCATTTTATTTTCAGGTGGCGACCAATTACGTTTAACAAGTATTTTTGGTGGTACAGAAATTTACCAAGTGTTACACGATAGGTATTTCAATGAAGAAAAATTTGTAATAGCGGGTACAAGTGCTGGTGCAATGGCCATGAGCAATACCATGATTTATTCTGGTAAAAGCGAGTTAGCACATTTAAAAGGTGAAGTGAAAATTACTACTGGTTTAGCATTTATTCCAAATGTAATTATTGACTCTCATTTTGATAAGCGTGGCAGATTTAATCGTTTGGCACAAGCAGTTGCAAGTAACCCACAATGCACCGGAATTGGCCTTGGCGAGGATACAGGTGTAATAGTTATTGATAATAATTACTTAGAAGTTATAGGAAGTGGAGCTGTTGTAATTGTGGATGGACGAGATATTAAATTTTCTAACATAACCGATGTGAGTGAAAGTTCTCCTATTTGTATTGAAAATATAAAAGTTCATATTTTGGTGCGTGGCAATGGCTATTTACTCAAAGAAAGAAAATTTTTACCTGAAGTAAAAAATATTGATTATTTGGTAGCATCTACTTAAAAATATTAAAAACATAAAAGCCTATTAATTTAAAAGTTAATGGGCTTTTTTTTGTAAAGTAAAAATACAAAATGTTGAACCTTTAAATAAACTTGATAAAGTTAATAACTTGTATAAATTTGACAATTAAAAAATTATAAATATAAATTGCAATTTTTGATACGCTAGAATTTACAGAAAAACATTACAAATAAATTTTAAAAAGCAAAAATTAAATTCATGATTCAAGAACAATTAGATAATTTTCTTTTCCAATATTCATATTCAACTTTATTCATATTGAGTTTTTTCTATTTTTTTTTATTGTATTTTGGAATTGCTCCGATATTTAAGAAAGTATGTCAGTTACTTTTTAAAATTAAAGTACTCCAAAAAATTGAACTAAAAGAGGTAAGCTCTAAACAAATTTATTTTGAAATAAAACATTCATTTAAATCAATCATCATTTTTGGATTTTCAATTATTCCAATTATATATTTAATACGAACAGCAAAAATCCAACTATTACCAAATACCTTTTCAAATATAATTATGGGTTTGGTGATATTAAATTTGTGGAACGAATTGCATTTTTTTATAGTTCATCGTATGATGCATTTGCGCTATTTTATGAAAAATGTACATTATATTCATCACCAATCAAAAGTTCCAACAGTTTATTCCGTTTATAGCTTTCATTGGTTGGAGGCTATTTTATTAAGTACAGTTCCATTAACTATTGTTCTATTTTTACCTTTATCATTTATTTCAATTGCCATTTATCCTTTAACAAGTATTTTATTAAATTATTCAGGTCATTGTAATTACCGATTTGGAAATGGTTCTAAAAATTCTTGGAAACTATTTGGTACAATTCATAACGAACACCATTATAAAAATAAAGATAATTATGGATTTGTTCTTCAACTTTTCGATCATATTATTTCAAAATTTAAAACATTAAAACAAAAATGAAAGATGTCTTTATAACTAGTGCTGGTATTTTTTTGCCCAATAATCCTATTTCAAATGATGAAATGGAAGATTATTTAGGTAAATTAAATGGAAAAGATAGTATTGTAAAAGCTCGCATTTTAAAACAAAATGGTATAAAAAGCAGGTATTATGCGTTAAATAAAAAACAAGAAAGCACGCATTCAAATGCAGAACTTGCCATCAAAGCAATTGAAGCTGCAATTGCTAAAAGCGAATTACGTTCTAAAGAAATTTCATTATTATGTTCAGGTACAACTCAAGGCGATTTGCCAATTCCTGGCTTTGCTAGTATGGTTCATGCTGGACTCGATTTTAACAGATGTGAATTGGCTAGTTTCCAAAGTGTTTGTGCAAGCGGTGTAATGGCTTTAAAAAATGCATTTGCTCAAATAAAAAGTGATGAAAAAGAAAATGCTGTTTGTGTAGGTAGTGAATTTGCAAGTAGAATGTTTAAATCATCAAGGTTTGAGGCTCAAGAAGTAAAATCATTGCCTTTTGATACTGAATTTTTAAGATGGATGCTTTCTGATGGTGCGGGAGCATTTGTATTGGAAAATAAAAAAAGTCAAAAGAATATTTCTTTAAAAATTGAATGGATTGAAATTAAATCACATGCCAATGAATTTCCATTGTGCATGTACACAGGAAAAACTGACAATAAAAATGAACAGGAAAAAACTTGGCTTGATTACCCTAGTTATGAAGATGCTTCAAAAGCAGGAGCAATAAACTTACAGCAAGATGTAAGAATATTAGACAAAGTGGTTCAAACTGGGGTAGCACATTATTTTGAATTAATTGACGAAGGTAAAATCAAAAAAGATAAAATTGATTGGCTTTGCTGCCATTACTCTTCAGAAGTATTTAAAAAACCTATTCAAGATTTAATGGAAAAAGGTGGAGGAGCAATTGCCGAAGAAAAATGGTTTAATAATTTAACTACAAAAGGAAATACTGGTTCAGCTTCAATTTTTATTATGTTAGAAGAGTTAATGTATGCTGGCAAATTAAAACAAGGTGACACCATTTTATGTATGGTGCCTGAAAGTGGAAGATTTATTACTTCGTTTATGCAGCTTAAAGTTGAAACTCCTGATATAAAAAATGAAATAAACTTTCCTTATAGAAAAGTAGAAACACCCGAACTAATTGTAAATAAATCTGATACATCGGAGTGGTTAATTAGACAATTGGCTCAAATATGGATTGACTTTGAAACTGAACTTTTAAAAGTACCAATCGTTACAAAAATACATGCAGGAAAACTAAGTTTAGCTGACTATAAATTGCTATTGCACGACTTAAGGCAACAAGTAATTGATGGCTCACAATGGATTTCCAGAGCGGCATCTAATATTGATATTGAATTATTTGAATTGCGTTCTGCATTTATTAAACATACGGCTGCTGAACACAAAGATTATCAAATGTTAGAACGTAATTTTGTTAACTTAGGGGAGGAATTAGCTAACATTCAAACCAATGAAAAAAATATTGGAAGTATGGCACTTTCAGCTTTTATGTTCCAACAAGCAAGCAAACAAAACCCTGTTGATTTATTGGGCGCCATGTTTATTATTGAAGGAATAGGAAAGAGATTAGCTAGTTATTGGGGATTAATGATTAAAGAACAACTTCATTTGAACGATGACCAAGTTTCATTTTTTACTTATCATGGTGTAGCAGATGAAAACCATTTTCATAAACTAGAAGAAGCATTAAACCACCCAAGTATGAATTTAGAAATTGCTAAAAAAATTGCTAAAACTGCAAAAACAACAGCAAAATTATATAAAATTCAATTGGAAGAAATTGGAAATTATTAGTAATATAAATTGATTTAAATTGTTACAAAAAATATGAAAAACAACGAAAATACAAAGTTTAATGACCACGATGAAAGAGATCCAAATCCTTGGTTGGCTATGTACCTCGATTTAAGTATACCAATTAACGATACCACCAAACTTTGTTTAATGCGAGATAATGACTCAAAGTCAACTCAATATTTATTACCAGTAATCAAAGTGTTTTCAAAAATATTGATGTTCTTTATTCATATTTTCAAATTCTTTTTCCCAAAACTGATTAATTCATCAAAAATATTACACCTAATATTATCGTGGGGTTTAAGAAATTTTGTGAGTAAAGATGCCAATTTACTTATATTTCGTCATTTCCATGTAGGTTCAGAAATCATGGAGTTTATTGCTAAAAATATTGAAAATATTGAAATTAATACGAGCCCACTAAAGCCCTATAATTTTGAAGACATTAAAGATGATTTGTTTTTAAAACACGATTTAAATTTATACAATTTTGTAATAAAACTTAACAAACAATTGAAAGAAAAAAACATTTCAATTATTGGAAAAAAATCACCTAATTTAGATATGATATCTGAAGATCAATTCAATCATATTGAGTTTCCTGACAAATGGACCAATATTTTAGATTTAAGGTCTGCAATAGAATTGTTTACTCCGTTTTATCAATTGTTTTTAACCTCAAACGATTTTGTGAGGGCCTCAAATTCATTACAATTA
>CAISTO010000357.1 GCA_903888395.1 uncultured Bacteroidota bacterium
ATTTATTTCAAAATCAAATTCTTTGTGCTTGATAACGAAAAAGCTGTTTTCCTTTATGTGATTCAAAATAAAGATTGAATCAAAGTCATTTTCATTTTTTAAAGAACTTGACAATTTCAATAAATCTACAGCCAATTTTTTTACACCGCCATCAGTATGTTCTACATACAATTTCCTATTAGATTTTTCTATTGTGCTATTTAACTTATAAACTTCCCTTATTGAGAGATGAGAATCAGTTGCTATATTTAATCCATTTAGATAATTGACTGCTTCTTCAGTATAACCCGCCTTAAAATGCTCGTGCAACATTCTCAGGCATCTTGACACACCATATATGGCTCCAGGTCTAACCTTATCGTTTTCTTTGAAACTGAAAACTCTAATTTGTCCAACAATGGACAAAATTAAATCATTTATCAATGCTTCACTTTTAAGGTTTTTTATATCGGTGATTTTCGCCATGTTTTTAATTTACAATAAATTTAATAATCCGATATCCATCCTTCTGCAAAATCAGTACTTTTTACATTGTTTTGCTGGATTTCATATTCTAATTCTTTTAATTCAATATGAAATATTTTTGAAAAGCAATAATATACACCTTCAGTTGTGGGGCCTAATAAATCTTCCATACAGGTGTCTTTTTGGAAAAACAAATCAGTTATTTTAAAACTTTTCAATTTGATAGGAATAGTTTGAATATGGTATTTTCCATATTCAACCATGGTGTATCTATTTTCAAAATTTGGTGCATACTTTAATTGCCTTCCATAATCTAGACTACCCTCGCTTACCACCAATAAATTACTCTTTGTGGAAACATAAATTTCTTCCAAATCAATTTCATTAAAACACTTTGATGTTGGAATATTTTCTAATGTATTAGAAATATTAGCTAATGTTATTTCATTTAGTTCCGAAACTTGTTTCAAATCATTCTCGTTAATTCCTAACTCCGTTACCTCTCCCTCAAATATTTTTTCATTGTTAAGCTCTATACTGATTGAGTTATCGCTATCAATTTTGAAAAATGCTGAATAGGAATTTTCATAATGATTTTCTATTTCATCAATTTCTTCATCTTCTTCTTTTTTACATTGAAAAAGTTGATGCATCCTACCATAAATATTTATTACTAACTCTAACTCCTCTCCATCTTTAGTAAAATACTCTTTAAAAAAAATTTCTTGCAAGTCGGATTTTGGATTTACATTATTATCACTTTCAATGTCTTTAGCCTTAGGTGTTAACTCAGATTGATTACTTACTATTGGATATCCCATCGTTGCTGCAAGTTCAGTGAACTTTTCAAAGTTACTTGTACCCCATTGGTTACAAACCACATATTTTTTACCGCCTGGGGCTGTTAAAATTTCATCCATAAAGTAATAACGTTCATTTGTTACTTCTTCAAGAGCTACAATAATTCCAGCGCCTCCTTGAACTTCATCGGGCCAAGTTTTTTTTAAATATTTGTAATCATCAATAACTACATCTTCAAAAAATTGCTGTAAACACGACAGAACAAGTCTGTTTTTAGGTAACCAAGTTTCAGTATCTTTTATTTTGAATTTTGTGAAATCTTTTGCCATAATTTATTCCTCAATTGTAATGCCTGCATCTTTGAAAACATTTGTTACACCCTCATGCTCTTGTCCAGGAAAAAATATTTTAGCAATTAACATAAGCGCAACGTATTCTTGTTTTTTAATAATATTATCTTGAGCACAGATTTGCATCAATATTTGAATGAGCCGTGATTTCTGATCAAAATCAAAGTTATCATTTATAAAATTAATACTGTTTGGCACCAACATATCATACATACCTATATTCCAATACATTTGAGCTGCATTATCAACATCATCCCAAACATCTCGAACTTCTATTCCTTGTTCGTCATATTCTTCAAAAGCAACTTGCATCCAATTTAATTCCCCTTCAATTACCTCCCCATCTGAAATCATTACATGTCGAATTAAATAAGCTAAGGCATGTGGCAGGTGCCAATCAATATTGAAAAGATTCCAACCTAGGATGCTATTATCAGAACTTGAATTATCTATACTGATTTCAGGTTTAGCTTCACCACTTTCAGCCTTAATTACATAACCAATAAGACCTGCATGTAAAATAAAATTTGATAAATTATCCTTACCCCATTGGTTACAAACTGCAATTTTAGTTCCGTCACTCAATGTAATTGGTGAATCTGTGTAATAATTTCTTTCATTTTGCGCATCAATATCTGAAAGTTTTTTGAATACACCTTTTCCACCTTGTAACTCATCAAACCAAACTGTTTGTAAGTCATCATAATTCAAATTATTTTTTTTAATATAATCTTCAATAATTTTCTGAACTAATCTTGCTTTTCCTAGTCCCTGTGCAACACCCTCTATGGTGTATTTTGTGAAATCTTTTGCCATAATTTTGATTAATTATTTAATTTTTTTCAGAATCACAGTTTTAATTGAATCCTTATACTTTTCCCAATAATTATCGTAATATTCAGGTGATAATAAAGTACTCTTGGAGTCTAAAATAATGTGATCAGGATGATTCAAGTCTTTAGTTAATTCTAATGCTTTGTCATATTTCTTAGTTTTTATTAATTTATCAATATCAATAGCCGTAGATTCTAGCGATTGATGAATTTTTTTTGTTTCATTCATTTCCGCTTTTTCATTCTTTTTTAGAAAAGAAATTAAAACAATAAAGCCTATAAAAACTCCTAATATTACCTTCCAATGTTTCTTTAATAAGGCTATCGTCTCTTCATTACTAATTTCAGACTTTAAACTTCCCGATTCTCTTTTCGACTGGGAACTATTAAATTCAGAGATGCTTTTATTTGAAAAAATTATGTCTTTAAGTTCAATACCTCTCTCTTCGAGTCCACTTCTTAGAGATTCAGAAGGCGTTCCATTAAAGGTGGTGATTTTTAAAATATCAAATTCAATTAACTCATCATCAGTTAATCCCTGGTTTTCCAGCTTGGCTGTCAATTTATAATATTTACTTAATTCGGAAATTTCATCGTCATTAAAACTATTCAAGGTAGATTTAGCATCGGCACTAGCTTCCTCAAAGCTTTTTTTTCTTACACTGGTTGTATTTGAGTTGGTATTTTTTGAATTTGAGTTTTTGGATTGTTCTATTTTTTTCTGTAAAGAGGATTGAATTTCTTTTGCAGTTATGTGTGAAAAACCTTTTGCAATAATTTTACCTGATCTTGAAGTTTTGATAACTACTTCACAAAATGACAGCGCTCCTCCATTAATTTCTATAGATGTGATTTGTTTATATAACAAACTTTTCTCTTTACCTTCAAATAAGCCTGGAATTTTGAGTTTAACCTCATCTTGACCTAACGTAATTTCTGCTGGAAACAATGAATTTCCTTGACTTAACCTATTAGCTTGGTATCTCATATTTTTAAATTTATTTATTATTATTGGTTTTGTAAAATGTTTGCCGTTGTTTTAAAATTAAAAATGGATAAATTTATGTCAGAATTCCCTTACACTATTAATTATGATTA
>CAISTO010000358.1 GCA_903888395.1 uncultured Bacteroidota bacterium
TCATGTGGTAATAAAAAGTAGGAAGTGTTTTCTTTTACTTTTCTTTTCAAAACTATTTTTGCCTTAGCATCATCTTCATCAAAATGTACTTTTTTATGAGGTAATATTCTTCCTAAATATTTGTTTTGGTCTATCATCATTTCTAATTGATGATTGGCATTTGCTCCCATCATAATGATTCCTTTTATAAAAGGATTTTCTTTGGCTACAAATGGTGCAAAATAAGCACCTTCTCCATGGCCAAGTAAATATATTTTAGTACTGTCCACAGTTGGATTTTTCTTTAATAAATTTATTGCAGCTTGTAAATCATCTAATAAATCTTCACGCGGAGTAAATGGCACTCCGTTCATTTTATTCTGCGAAAAATTGAAACCATAGTTTAAACTTCGTTTATTATACCTAAAAACAGCAAATCCGTCTGTGGCCAAACCTACTGCAATGTCTTTATAAGGTTTTGAAACAAAATTACCATCAGCATCTGATGGTCCTGCAGCTGGAATTATAATTACTAACGGAACTTTTTTATTGCCAACAGGCATGCTTAAAACACCACTTAAAGGCATGCTTGTATCGGCCGCAAATGTTATATTCTCATCATTGTATTTTTCCGCAGTGGCATAATCAGGAATTGCATATGTTTTAAAAGTTTCTGTAAAACGATAAAGTATTAATTTTTTATTTTCTCTGTTAAAAACTAATTCTATTAATAAATCAATGTTAAAAACTGTTTTGGAAACATATTCTGTATTTATTTGACCATAATTTTCACTAAATCCGGCAAATTTATAGTTAGTAATTCCCCCATATTTTTCAATAATTGGGTTATAATTAGAAGCCAATGCCATTGCACCATTGAACGAAATTTGCTGTTCATTAAACTGCATTGTTAATGAATCGTAATTTCTGTTTTTAAAAAGTGAAATAATATTTTCACTTTTATCCATAAATATTTTTTGCTCAGTTTGAGCAATGGCGTTATTGAATAAAAATAACACTAAAAAGATTGATAATATGCTGTATTTAATTTTCATTTGGTAAAGGCAAGTTTATGCTTTTTAATTGAAACGAAAATCTAAAATTTTGTTAAAAAAAATGCAGCAATTTAATTTGCTGCATTTTTATATGAATAATTTGAATAATTTAATTTTTAGGTAATAAAGTAGCTTTTACTTTTACGTTTAATTCGTCAGCTATTTTTGTGGCTACCAATGAAGGAATTTCTATTTTGTGGTCAGAGTTTTTTACTATGAAATTACTTTCTAATAAAATGCTTCCTTCTTTTACTGTAAGGGTTCCAGGAATAGTTCTATCTAACGTTATACCATGAATAGTTAATTTACCATTTACTGTTACTTGGTATACTCCAGCTACTTTTAAATCTATGTTTTCTTGAACATTTCCCCTAAAGTTGCTTATAGGATATTTTTCACTTTCCATGTATTTTTCGTTAAAATGTTCTTGCATTAATTTATTCGGGAATTGGAAAGAATTATTTTGAATCATAAAAGCAATGTCTTTTTTTTCTAAATTTATTAAAGTTGTAGCCGTTTCACTTTTTCCATCAATGTCTTCAATGGGAGTTTTTGAAAAAAAGCTTACTGTGGCATTGGTAGCTTTATATAATGTTTGTGCCGATGAATTTGCTACTGAAAATATTGCTATGGTGGCAATTGTTATGATTAGTTTCATGCTGATGGCTTGGTTTGTGATTTTCATTTTTCATTTTTAATTTGTTTGTTACAATGATGGTGCCAATAGTAAATACTATTTTATATGTTCGTTATCAAATGAAAAAGTACGTGATAAATTAAAGCCTAATCTTACTCCAAAATCACTCCATTTACCTGTAGTTTGAGCCACAAATCCTTGCTCATACATATACATTGAATTGCTAAACATTAATTGAAATACATGTCCACCAGTTTCAATATCAAATCCTACTGCTAAATAATCTTCATACTCATCAGTTGAATTTGGAATTAATTCATCTCTTCCTGTTAATCGTGGGTAATATTCAATATTAAGTCTTGTACTTCTTGTAATTTTAAATGAACCTCCCAAACCCAATGCTATTACATCGTTAGGATCACTTGTTTTATTTACTAAATTTCTGTGAACAAAAGTAGGAGTAATTTGTAATGAAATACTAGGGTTGATTTTACGAGCAATGATTAATTGGTTACAAAAACTTAAACGTGAAGTGAAATAATTTTCGCGTGTTGGTTCTGTAAAAGTTGTAGAATTTAAACCCATGTTTCCATAATAGGAAATGGCTAATGGAAAGTTTTTATTGCCCCCGATTTTTTGCTGTGCAATTTTATATTTTACACTAAAATCATAAACTTTAGTTTTAGCACTTCTACCAACTCCAACCATTAATTTATCGGTTATACCATAATCAAAAGCAATGCGAACAGTGGCTTCATCTATTCCCAATAAACTGTAATACCATGCATCATCTTTAAGCTCTCCAAAACGATGAAGAATTAAAAAGTTTAAATGTTTTTTAGCAATGTTTTCATTGCTCTGTCCTGTAATAATTCTGGTTCCTTTAAAGGTTGCTAATACTGGGCTTGAAACGGTATTTTCGGCTTTCAACATATCTAATAAATCATCTTGTGCCCAAGCAAAATTTACCATAAAAAGCATTGCGATAAAAAGTATATTTTTTTTCATTCCTAGTTTTCTAATGCTCCAGTTTTTATCCAATTATCTAGTTTTGTAAAGTTGCAAGTATTCAATCCTGATGAAGGCATATTTTTTAGCGTAATGGCCCTCAACTTTATCATAGTAATATTTACTTTCACTAAAGCGTAAGTTGTTAAATCGGGTGAATTTCCACCGGGTTTATGACAACTGGCACAGTTTCCATCTATTAAAGTTTTTATACCTGTATTATAGGTGAGTGTAGCATTGCAATTAGTACCTGAATTGGGATAAAGTTCTTCTTCTTTATCGTAATAACAACCCGATAAAACAATAAAACCAAAAAGTAAAGTAGCAAGAAGTATTTTCATGCCAAAAGCTTGATTTGAAATTTTCATTTAGTTGAAGTTTAATTGATCAATGATACCACCATGGCAACTTGAATTTGAACAACTCATTCCGCCCATAAATTTAGAAATCATATTCTTTCTTTTTGATCCATTGATAATTACAGGATAACATCCATCATTAAAATTGATGATTTTATTGGTATAAAAATTCCCTTTTTTATCTGATGTTAAAGTTAAAATTTTAAATCCACCGCCATTAGGTTCACTCCATAATTCTACGTTAACATTATTGGCTGGAGAGCCATTATTAAAAACCGAACCAGCTACATTCCACCAACCTTCACTGGAAGCCTCGTTCGATGAATTGTTATGACAACTCATACAATCTTCTCCAGTTTTATGGCTTTCGTCTTCATTGGCTAAACTTTGTTTAATGTCTTTCTGCAAATCGTTATAATGGGAGCAGCCTACTAAAAATATTGCAAACAATAAGGATAAAAAAATGATATTTTTTTTCAATTTCATGTTTTTAGTTTTGTTATTTTTCTTGACAAATTTATTGTTTTTTGAAACAATGTTAATGCTTATAATGATTGATATTTTACATCAAATCAGTTGAAATAACTTATTTAATCCCTTTAAATAATCTTTTCCATCTAACTTCTTTGTTTCCAGAGTCCCAACTCATCCATACAAAAAGTGCTTTACCTACAATATGAGTTTCAGGAACAAATCCCCAAAAACGACTATCGGCAGAATTATCGCGGTTATCACCCATCATAAAATAATAATTATATTTAAACTGATAAGTTTTTATTGCTTGTCCATTGTTCATGGCTTGTCCATTTTCCCAAGTTAAAGTTGGGTTATCTTCATAATGGTTAATGGCAAATTGGTACACATCAAAATTATGCTCATTCATTTCTATTACATCGCCACTTTTTGGAATGTAAATAGGGCCATAATCATCAATACTCCACTTATATTTTTCTTGAAAAGTGGTATAGCCACTAATGAATGTGGTATCATTTTTTTCAATGGAAACAATACCTGGCAATTCTTTCAATTTGGCTTTCGATTTATTTGATAAATTGATTAATAAATATCCTTTATCGGTAGCACCACCTTCTGTAATGTCATTGTCTTTGATAAACTTTTCGCTGATACCTTCTGTAGAAACTACTTTGTAAAAATGTTGCATCAAATCGGGATTATCTGCAGGTTTGTTATTGATAAATAATTGCTGATTTACTACTTTTAAACTGTCGCCAGCTATGCCCACACAACGCTTGATATAATTTTCTTTTTTATCTGTTGGTTTGTCTATTTCAAAAGGATAATTGAACACAACTACATCATTATTTTTAATAGAAGACACCGCAAACAGGCGAGTGTATGGCATTTTCATCCATTCCAAATACGACTGTGTGGTTTCAGAAAATGGTAATTTGTTATGCACAAATGGAAAGCTTAAAGGCGTTTGTGGTAACCTGTTTCCATAACTGTATTTACTTACAAAAAGAAAATCACCAACCAATAATGATTTCTCCATGGAAGAAGTTGGAATGGTATAAGCTTCCATAAAATAACCACGAATAATGGTAGCTGCTATGGTTGCAAATATTAATGCATCTGTCCATTCATATGCTCTTTGAACATTACTTTTTGAAGATGGCATTAAAATTCTAAATGAAAAGAAAAATAATGGAGAA
>CAISTO010000359.1 GCA_903888395.1 uncultured Bacteroidota bacterium
AGTGAAAGTAATAGCTAAAAAAGCATTACCAGCAAAAGTAGCTAAAAAAGCAACTAAAGTAATTGCAAAAGCAGCCCCTAAAAAGGCAGTGAAAGTAATTGCTAAAAAAGCATTACCAGTTAAAGTAGCTAAAAAAGCAACTAAAGTAATTGCAAAAGCCAGCAATAAAAAGGCTGTAAAACCAATTGCTAAAAAAGCAATTGTAAAGCCAATAGTTAAACCATCAAAAGTTTTAAAAGCAAAGGATGTAAAAGTTGTTACTAAAATAATTAAGCCTACACTTAAACAAATTGCTAATGACAAGAAACCTGTTATAGTTAATAAGCCATACGTACCAAAAGAAGTACATAAAAAAGCAGTTTTAGTTTCAAAAACAAGAGCGGAGAAAAAGCAAGAGTTAGAAAATAACGCACCTGCACCATACCGTTTTGAGGCAAAGGCATTAGAAATGGCAACGGAAGCTAAAAGATACAGTGATGCTGATTTAGCTGAATTTAAAGAAATTATTATTTTGAAAATGACTTCTGCAAAATCTGAATTAGCGAACTTATTAGACCAAATGCAAAACCCAAATGCTAATGGTGGAAATGATACAGATAGCAGTTATCAAACATTGGAAGACGGACAATCAAGCAGCGAAAAAGAACAGCTAAGTCAGTTAGCCGCTCGTCAAAGAAAGTTTATTGAAAACTTAGATAACGCTTTGTCAAGAATTCAAAATAAAACATACGGAATTTGTAAAGTTACAGGTAAATTAATTGCAAAAGAACGCTTACGTGCTGTTCCTCATACTACTTTAAGTATGGAAGCAAAACTTCAACAATATAAATAATTAAAATAGTATCAAATTTTGTAGAGACGTAATTAGGTTTGCGTCTCTATTTTTTTAAATAAACAATGAAAAACAAATTTCTTTATTACCCTATCATAATAGGTATTTTACTTTTAATAATTGACCAATGGAGCAAAGTGTATGTAAAAACACATTTTAACTTAAGTGAAGAAGTTAATGTTATGGGTTCTTGGTTCAAATTACATTTCTTAGAAAACTATGGAATGGCATTTGGAATTGAATTTGGCGGTAGTTGGGGTAAAATAATTCTTACTTTATTCAGAATTATTTTTTGTGGTGTTATCATTTATTATATCAGCACATTAATTAAGGCAAAATCACATTTGGGTTATACCATTAGTTGGACCATGATTTTGGTTGGAGCCTTAGGAAATATTATTGACAGTGTGTTTTATGGTGTTTTGTTTTCGGGTAGTGATAATTGGAGCGTAGCGCAATTTATGCCTGCCGGTGGTGGTTATGCTACTTGGTTTCATGGTTCTGTAGTTGATATGCTTTATTTTCCATTGGTAAGAGGAACATTTCCTTCCTGGTTTCCAATGTGGGGTGGCGAAAGTTTTGAGTTTTTTCGTCCAGTTTTCAATGTGGCTGATGCAACAATTAGCTTTGGTTTTGTTTTGATACTTTTATTTCAAAATGATTTCACCAAACAAAATGCTCCGAAAGAGGATGTTGTTTTGGAAGATGAGAATTGAGATATGAGAGTTGGGATATGAGATATGAGATATGAGATATGAGAGTTAAAAAATGAGAAATAAGAATTGTTGAATGGGATGTTGAATGTTGAATTAAAATTTTGTTGTCATGGTGAGCATGTCGAATCTAGACACGTATTTTTTAAAAAATTTTGAAAGAAACAGTTGAGAGTAGGTTTAAATATTTTAGCATAAATTAAAAAATTATAGTTTAGATTTTATCAAGAAAAAATCACAATTCACAAATCAAAAAATGGAATTTCAATTTATTATAGTGAATGAATCGTATGCAAAACACATTGCTTTGATTCAATTAAATAGACCAAAAGAATTAAATGCGCTGAATTTGCAATTGATGTTGGAGCTTAAAAGAGCATTTCAGCTGCTTGATGATAACGATGAAGTTCGTTGTAT
>CAISTO010000360.1 GCA_903888395.1 uncultured Bacteroidota bacterium
ATCTCATAACTTCTCATATCTCAAATCTCATTTCTCAATTTCTGTCGCCAAAAATAGAATTAACAACACCATAAACAAAACTGTGGATTGAATTTAGTTGAACACTTCTATTATTCAATTATTTTTGTAAGGTATAAAAAATAAAAACATTGGCAACTCAATTACAAAAAGTTAATCGCAGAAAACGCATATCGTACTTATCTTCAATCATTAGCATAGCCATGGTATTGGTTATGTTGGGGTTATTTGGCTTGATTTATATTCAATCAAATCAGTTAAATAAAATTATCAAAGAAAATATTTTGATGAGTGTTTATCTGAATGATGACATCAATCAAGCTGAAATTGATAAAAATTTGCAAAGCATCAAAAATATTATAGACGTAAAAGAAGTAAAATTTATAAGTAAGGATGCTGCCGCAATGGATTTGTCGAAAGAAATGGGACAAGACATCGTTGAATTTGCAGGATATAATCCTTTACCATCATCGTTTGAATTAAGTATAAAAGCTGAAAGTGCTCATAGCAGTAAAATTCAAGAATTGAAAAACAATTTGATGCTTTTACCAAAGGTTTCAGAAGTAAAATACAGTGAAAGTATTTCGGAAAATGTAGGCAGAAACTTAGGTTCACTTAGTTATATATTAATTGGATTAGCAGTAATATTTATAATCATTGCATTAGTGCTGATTAATAGCAATATCCGTTTAAACTTATATGCAAAAAGATTTTCAATTAAAAGTATGCAATTAGTTGGGGCAACTCATTGGTTTATTATTAAACCATTTGTATTTAGAAGTTTTTTTAATGGACTTTATGGTGGTTTATTGGCTACAGGTTTATTGATATTTATATTATATATTTTACCTAATTATTTTCCACAAATTCAAAATTTATATCACACCGAAAGCTTTACTTTATTGTTTGTAATTCTTATAGTTACAGGCGTTTTAGTAAGCATGATAAGTAGTTGGTTTAGCACTAATAAATACTTAAAAACAAAAATTGAAGATTTGTACTAGGTTTTATTTAAAAGAAAATATTATTATTGATAAATTTTAGAAACAAAAAAATGAGCGAAAAAATTTCAAACACAAAGAAAACAACTGAAAAAGTAAGTCAAGTTCCAACGGCTGATTTTATTTTTGGTAAACAAAATTATATGATAATGGCATTAGGTGTATTTGTTATTATTTTAGGTTTTTATTTAATGGCAGGTAAAGAAAATATTTTAGAAGATAAAGTAAAAATTACTGTTGCTCCGGTATTAATTTTATTAGGATTTGTAATTGGAATTTTTGCAATTATGAAGCCTAAAAAAGATTAATTTTTTTTTTAAAATAAAAAATTGCTGACTTCGTCCAATTAAATGAATTATTTTGAAGCTATAATTATAGCCATCATCGAAGGATTAACTGAGTATTTACCTGTATCAAGTACAGGTCATATGATATTAGCCACTTCCTTATTGGGAATAAAATCAGATGATTTTATTAAATTTTTCATCGTAAATATTCAACTAGGGGCAATTTTAGCCGTTGTTGTTTTATACTTCAAACATTTTTTCAAATCATTTGAATTTTACTTTAAACTTTTTGTTGCTTTTATTCCAGCAGCAGTTTTTGGCATTTTATTCAGTGATAAAATTGATGAATTATTAGAGAGTCCAGCTACAGTTGCTATCAGTTTATTACTAGGAGGCATAATATTATTATTTGTTGATCAATGGTTCTCCAAAAATGATACACAAGATGTTGCTGAAACAAAGGAAGTAAATTATTTAAGCGCATTCATTATTGGTTGTTTTCAGTGTATATCAATGATACCTGGTGTTTCGCGAAGCGCCTCTACAATTATTGGTGGTTTAACCCAAAAGTTAAGTAGAAAAACAGCCGCTGAATTTTCGTTTTTTTTGGCAGTTCCAACTATGTTTGGTGCTACTGCAAAAAAATCTTTGGATTTATTTCAAGCACACGGAATGGCATTTTTAGATGCTGATAAAATTAAACTGTTAGTAATTGGCAATTTAGTATCATTTGTTATTGCACTCATTGCTATTAAAGCATTTATATCCTATTTAACTCAATATGGCTTTAAGATTTTTGGTTGGTATAGAATTGTAGTTGGTGGCGTAATTTTAACCCTTATAGCTTTTAAAATTCCACTTAGCATCGTTTAAGCAAATGAATATAACATTTTTAGGTACAGGTACTTCCCAAGGTGTTCCAATTATTGCCTGTAAATGTTCAGTTTGTACTTCAAAAAACCAAAAAGATAAACGCCTTCGCTCTTCCATATTGATTCAATACAATGATATTAATATTGTTGTTGATACCGGTCCCGATTTTAGACAACAAATGCTTTCATCAGCAATAACTTCTTGTGAGGCAATATTATTTACCCATGCTCATAGAGATCATTTAGCAGGATTAGACGACATTAGGGCTTTTAATTTCATCATGCAAAAGCCTATTGATATATATTGCGAAACGCAAGTTGACAAGGCAATTAGAAGAGAGTTTTTTTATGCATTTGAAGAAATAAAATACCCCGGTGTACCAGAAATGGATATTCATATTATTGATGAAACACCTTTTGAATTATTTGGAAAAACAATTATACCATTAAGAGTTTGGCATCATAAAATGCCTGTTTTAGGTTTTAGAATCGATGATTTTGTGTATATCACCGATGCCAATAAAATAGACGAATCAGTAAAAGAAAAAATTAAAGG
>CAISTO010000361.1 GCA_903888395.1 uncultured Bacteroidota bacterium
AATATGGTATTTAATCTCATTCTCTGAAACGCCTTTGTACAAATAGGAATGTATTTGATATTTCTTTAAAATTTTACCATACACTTCAATGGGTTGCATAGAATGAATCAAAATAGATAATTTAGGGTACAAATTATTTATATTCTCAATGATTTCTAAAGTATTACCATCGGGTAAAATAATGTCTAATACTAAATGCGTGTAGGTATCGTTTTTTAACGCCTGCATTAATTCATTACAGGTAGCCACCTCATCCACCACTTGTACATTGAATTGCTTAATTAAGGAACTCAACCCCATTCTCACAATACTGTGGTCATCTGCTATAATTACTTTAGTTACCATGGGGATAAATTATGAACATAATCAATTCAATTTCATTCTAAAATTAAGGAACTTAAAGTTGATAATACTAAATTATAAAAATTATAGAATTAAATCTATAATTATACATTATTTCAAATAATTGGATAAAATCAAATTCCTAATCGTTTGCGGACTTAGCTTTTTGCCCAATAAAATCCCTTTATTATTTACCAAGTAAAATATGGGATTCGAAAAGGCATCATAACTTTTTCTCAAATCCATATTGTTACCTAAATTAACATTAATATAATTTTTACTTAAATTATATTTTACAATAAAATCTTTCCATATACTTACAGGTAAATTAGGCTCATTACAAACTGCATATCTTCCAACTTTTATATTATAGGAATTTTCGAGTAAATTGATTGTACTGTCCATTTTAGGAAGTTCAACTTTACAGTGTTCACAGGTGGGGTCATAAAATACAATCAATGTAAATTTATTTTGACTTGCGAATTCTTGTAAATTTTGCAACTGCCCTGCCGTATCTTTTAAAATCATATTTACACAGGTATCTTGCAGTTGCAATGATTTTAAATTTGCTAATTCATTTTTTAATTGTCCCAATTGCTTGATGTCTGAAATTTTATATTTTTGATTTAAAATATACTTTTCTAAATAATAGGTATAAGCCTCCGTATTATTCACAATTTCACGATTATGCAATAACTTAATAAAATAGTCAGTGATATACATACTCATATTCGATTTTCCATCCACTTTTTTCATCACCGTATCAAGTCCTTTATTCAATGAATCCGCCTGCAAAGGATAATAAGAATAATATTCATTGAGCACATTTTTAATATTAGGCGTAAATAATAACTTAGGATTTTTAAAATCGAATCGCTTTATTAACTCATTTCTGCCATTATAATTTTTTCGACTGGGTACTGAACTATCCAATATGTTTAAGGTATTCAAATGCAAGAACAAAGCATTCACTTGCTTTAAATTTTTTAAAATCATTGTTCTGTATGATATTAATTGACTCGTTTTAGGTTGAAAAAAAGCAGCCTTTTGCGCGAGATTAAACTTTTTACCTTTCGCTGATTCAGCAGCATACATAGTATCATAATTAGAATATTTTTTCTCTAATAACTGATATTCAATAAATTGTTGATTTGCTTTGTTGCTAAACTTTATACTATCTAAATAATTTGTACCTCGGATTTCAATTTTGATTGAATCCATATTCTCTAGTGAGAAAAAAACCTTTTGTTTTGATTTTGGGAAATACAAAAAATAAATGCCCCCTATAATTGGCTTCTTCGCAGTAACAGTATAATTTCCCTTGTATAATTTGATGGTATCCTTTGGGATATAGTTTTTATCGTCGAAAACAGTTCCTCTAAAATAAGCGATGCTGTCAGCTGCATTTATCGCCTTGATCTTTATTTGGAACTGTGCATGAGCAAAGCCTGGAAATAATAAAAATAATAACAACCATTTTTTGCGCATCAATGAGAATTTAGATTGTAAAAATACTTAGATTTTTTACAATAACACGAACGCTAATTGATAGAACTAATTCTATAATTTTACTAATCCGCCAACTCCCCAAACTTTCCCAACTCATAATCCTGGAAGGCTTCCATGATTTGTTCTCTTGTATTCATTACAAATGGGCCATGTGCAGCAATGGGTTCATTGATAGGTTCTCCACTTAAAATTAAAACAATGCTATTTTGCATTGCATTAATGGTAAATGATTCCCCCTCATTTTTAAATAGTGCCAAATGATCTAATGGAACATCTTCAGTATCATTTAAAATCACTTCCC
>CAISTO010000362.1 GCA_903888395.1 uncultured Bacteroidota bacterium
ACTTTAATTTATTCCAACTATGATTCCAACTTATTTTACGACCCTGAGGATCATAACACGTTTGAAAATAAGACATTTTAGTCAGGCATGAAAGTTTATGACACCTGCAACATTACTATTTAGGACCGTTTGAATGCTGTTGACTTTGATTTGTGTTCTTTGTTCAGAATGATGATTTAATTGATTGCTATTCTTGAACCTGTCCTCTTCCTTTGCAATCACCACATTCCCCCCTAGATCCTTTTCCTCCGCAAGAAGTACAAGTTCTCAATTCAGTACCATACCCGTTTTGTTTACTGTATTCAAGAGAACCCTTTCCATCACATGATGAACATTCTTTTAATCCTGACCCATGGCACCTACTGCAATTTACCCATTGTTTTTGACTTTGGTTTGAGTTCTTTGTTTCAGATGATGACTGTGATGAATTATTTTTACTTTGAAAAACATACTTCATAAAAGCATTCGTTGATTTCTGGGCTTCTAGCTCCTTACTTTTTTCAACTTGTAGCGTTTTTGCATTTACTAACTCAATTTCTTTTTCATTTTTTCTGTTTTCTTCTTCGATCAATCTTAGTTGTGTTTCTTTGTAATTTTGTAATTGTTGAAGTTTAAGAACTTCAGCATCTTGTTGCATCCTTTTAGCAAGTAAAAGTGCTTGTGAATTTTCATAATTTTGTTTTTCTATTAAATACAATTTCTCACATTTGCTGTATTTAGGAAGCTCCAAACCTTGAGATGTATGAGTCACCGTTTGATTTTGAAAATCAAAATAAGTAATAGGCATTTTATTTAATATCTGCCAATCTTGGCTAACATCAGTTCTTACGGTCAAAGTACTATCTTTTTTAGAAGCCACGAAGATTTGCACACCATTTAAGTAGTCAACTTTAACATCTAACAATCTATTAAAGCATCTACAATTATATAAATTTGCCATTAAGGAGGGTATTTCTTTAACTAAATCATTTGCATAATCAATTGTTTTGTATTTGGGCCAAATCAATCCTTCCTCTCTACCTGTTTTTAGGTAAAAAGAATAGATATTCTTAATAGTTGCTTTTGATGAAAAATTATTATAATAATCTCCAGTTCTAATGCCATTATTGTCAAAATTGTTTGGTTCAATACCAAAAATTATATCTAACAAATTATTATTGTTGTATGCTCTTAAAAATTGAACCGAAGAAGAATAGTTTTCTAATTCAATATTTTTATTTTCACAAAACACTTCTTTGCCATTTATTTGGCAGATTTCATAGTCATTTGGGCTGAAGCCATTTATTTCATTTATCAATCTAAATATTTCTTTTCTTTTTTTCTGAAAATTAATTGAATTAAAATCAGTTTCATTGAAAGGTATCTTATAAAACTCGATTAGAGAGTTTAAAGCACTTTCCCTATCCCCAATTGAAATAAATAGATTATAAAGTTTTTCATAAACCTGTCTTTTTAATAATTTAATAGTCGATTTTTCATTAAAATTCTCTGATTTGTTCTTTAGTTTTCCAAGTAGTAACTTATAACTTATTGCGGAATTTTTGTAATCTCTTTGGTTAAACTCAAGCTCACCTTTGATGGTATATAAAGTAAAATAAGCTTGATATAGTTTTGAGTTGTCCTCTCTTTGTATTATTTCAGGAAAATTCTCCAAATCATCTTCACACAATTTTATATAGTTGCTTAATTCTTCAAATGAGAAAAACCCATTTTTAGGAATAAAATATTCAGGATTTAAATTGTATCCCATAGAAAATGAGAGTAAACGATACACTTTGATTGCATTGACACAACCACCACCATTAAATTCATCATCTCGATCTAAAGGTTTGTAATAAATGGGACAATCTTCTTTAATTGGATACTTTTTTGATTTCTCTAAATATTTTGAATAGTAACTAAAGGCACCATTTTTAGATAAAAAATCATTTTCAAGCATTTTAATATTTCCTAATGCTGCATATGGCTGAGCAAAGTTAGAATCATTTTTTATACATTTAATTAAACTTTTTTCAATTTGCCCTAATGATTTTTTTGTTTCAGATTGAAGCCAACTTAATTTAAATCTATACGAAGAAATTTCATCGTATATTTCTTTAGCTTTAGTATTTGGTTTGTAATAAACTTGAGCCGTCACATTAATTGTTGCAAATAATAGTGTTGATATTATTGAATAGATAATATTTTTCATGTTTATAGGATTTAAATATATAAATTTTACAAATTCAAATTAAACATATAATAGTGATATTTACAAAAAGTAAAAGCTAAACTTTCTAAAAAATTATATAAAAGAAATGCAGTAAAAAGTAATAGACATGTTTATGCATGATAAATTATTGATATTAAGCTTGGCAAAAAAAAATATCAAGCAAACAATTACATCAATTAACAACGGAACTCACTCTTCCTAAAAAGGAAGGGTAGGGTAGGTGTTTTTAAAGAGGATTTCAAATCCTTCCCGATTAGTCGGGATAAATGATTTGGAATACAAATCCAAACCAGCCGTATTTCATTCTGCGAGTATCTGCGTAATCTGCGGGCAATAGAATTGCAGGTGAGGACGCCATCAATGGCAAATAGAAAATAAAGTTACAAACTTTTATTATTTATTCTCACAAGTGACACTCACCTTGCGATGCTTAACACTTGCGAGAGCTGTGACGCTTGCATCGGCATAAAGAGTGGATTGGTGAGGACACCACCCACGGACAAAGTTTTGGCTAAAGCCAAATTGTGTTTTTATTTAATTCCACGCCCTTAAGGGCATGGCAAATCCTAAATGGCGCGGCAAATCAATAAATGACATTGCAAATCCTAATTGACGTTTCAATTGCCACGCCCTTTAGGGCGTGGATAGAAAGATAACAAATAATCGGGCGGCTTTAGCCAAAATCTTGCTTTACAAGTTTGATTTTGTGGTATTTCTTGTTAATACCGCTATGCTAAAACACTAACA
>CAISTO010000363.1 GCA_903888395.1 uncultured Bacteroidota bacterium
ATATCGGATTCGAACCGACCACCTCTTGCATGCCATGCAAGCGCTCTAGCCAAATGAGCTAATCCCCCAATATATTAAACTAAACTTTTAGTAAAGCGCTCTAGCCTTCCGACACATCGGAAGAGCTAATTCCCCTTTTTACATTTGCAAATATATTTTACAAACTTACAATTCCAAACTTTAATAATACAATGGCTAAGCCATAAATGAATGTAGCTAAAATGATTCCTTTTGCTGTATGTAATTTATCAAATTGAATAAATGAATAAAACACAGCTAAGTTTATAACTGCGCATAAACTTAATAACGGAGAAAGCATTTTTTCTTGAATAGATATGGTTAAAAATTCACTTAAATTACTTTCACTAAATTTGGAATAGAAAAATATGATAATTCCTAAAGTTGGTGCCATTAATCCTAGAATTAATCCTATAAAAAGGTGGTCGAATTTGTTTTTATTTATCATTTTATTTAAAAATTCCATTTATTTAGTTCAGTAATTGCTTCATGTGCCGTTAAATCAAATTGCACAGGAACTACCGATGCATAATTGTTTGCCAATGCCCATTCATCCGTATCTTGTCCCAAATCAAAGTTAGTAAATTTTCCTGTAAGCCAATAGTATTTTCTGCCATTTGGATCTAATCTTTCATCAAATTCTTCCTCCCATTTTGCATTTGCTTGTCTGCAAATTTTTATGCCTTGCAATAATTCTTTGGGTATTTTAGGAATATTTACATTTAGTAAAACGCCTTTAGGTAATTTTTCTTTTAAAATATTGATAGTAATTTTTCTAGCTATTTCGGCTGCTAATGTAAAATCCGCTTCATAAGAAAAATCACATAGGCTAAAGCCAGCTGAGGGAATCCCTTCTATGCAACCTTCCATTGCCGCACTCATGGTTCCACTGTATAATACATTTATTGATGAATTACTTCCGTGATTGATTCCTGAAAGTAATAAATCTGGTTTGCGGTGCATCACTTTATCAACACCTAATTTCACACAATCGGCCGGAGTTCCACTGCATTGAAACGATTTTATTTCGCCATACAAATCTGTTTGTGCTAAACGCAATGGCTTACTAATTGTTATTGCATGTCCCATTGCACTTTGAGGTGCATCGGGTGCTACCACTATAATTTCACCTAAATCTTTCACTGCATTTACCAAAGCTTTAATTCCTGGTGCAGTTATTCCATCATCGTTGGTTATTAAAATTAATGGTTTGTTTGACATTTATTTTTTAAGATATTATGGACGCAATTTAGGTTTTATGCTTTATATTTAATTGGAAGTTTTGTCATAAATTATTTTTTTACAAAATTATTAGTTCAAATCTTTTTATATGAATGTTTTAAATAAACTAGTTGATAATAGATTTTCAAAATGTAAATGTATTTGGTATTATCGCAGACCGAAAAAAAAATTACTATGAAAAAAATATTTTTAATGATTGCCATTTTTTGTGTTGGATTTACGCAAGCTCAAAATCAAATTTTATCCATTGATGATGCAATTTTAAAAGGCAGAACCACACTTGCGCCTGAACGTTTAAGTCAGCTCATGTGGAAACCCGATAATAAAACAATGAGCTATGTTGGTAAGCAAAATGGGAAAGAAGTTTTAATTTATATCAATACTCCCAATTTAAATCGAGATACCATTTTAAAAGTTGAAGATTTATACAATTCTTTTTATGGCGTAATGCCCGAGGATACTAAGTTTGAACGTTTTCCTTTTTTTACGTGGAGCGATAATAATTCAATCATTTATACATATAATAACGCTGTATTTACGTACGATTTCACCACTAAAAAAACCAATATTATAGCTAAAGCAAGTGGAAATGCAGAAAATTTAGATTTTGAGAAAACATCAAAAAGATTAGCTTATACAGTAAATGATCAATTGTTTGTGAGTGACGCTTCATCCATTTTTACACTATTAGAATATAAGAAAAAAGGTAAAAAAGATGGCATCGTTCAAACGGATATGATTATTGCAAATAATAATGGAGTAAGTGTTGTGAATGGAAAGGCTGTTCATAGAAATGAATTTGGAATAGTTAAAGGTACTTTTTGGAGTTCAAAAGGAAATAAATTAGCCTATTATTCTATGAATGAAAATATGGTAACAGACTATGCTTTAATGAAGTTTGATAGCAAGCCTTCAAAAATTGAAAACATTAAATATCCAATGTCTGGAGCTAAAAGCCATGAAGTAAAAGTAAATATTTATGATTTTGTAAAGAAGAGAAATATAGAAGTAGAAACGGGTGAACCTGCTGAACAATATTTAACAAATATTGCTTGGAGTCCCAATGAAGAATATTTGTACATAGCAGTGGTAAACAGGGCCCAAAACGAAATGAAATTGAATTTATTTGATGGCATTACAGGTAAATATATAAAAACATTATTTACCGAAACGCATTCAAAATATGTAGAGCCAGAAAAACCTGTTTTGTTTGTTAAAAACAATGAAAAACAATTTATATGGATGAGTGAGCGCAACGGATTTAATAATTTGTATTTATACGAAAGAGGTGGAAAATTATTAAAACAATTGACAAATTTTAAGCAACATATTAGTGAAGTAGTAGGTTTTGATGCAACAGGTTCAAACTTGTATTTTAACGCATTTTCTACCGATGGAATGAATAAATATTTGTATTCTGTAGAAATGAAAAATGCTAAAATTACTCAACATAATAAAATGGATGGAATTCATAATTCAATGGTGAGTGAAGATGGTGTTTTTATCATTGATAATTTCAGTAATTTCAGTACCCCTCGTCAAATTATATTGAATGATAACAAAGGAAGAATTTATGGTTCTTTGGTAAATGCAGTAAACCCAATTGTAAATTATTTACCTACAGAAATTAGTTTAGGAAAAATAAAATCGCCTGATGGAATTACTGATTTGAACTATAGAATGATTAAACCTGCTAATTTTGATGATACAAAAAAATATCCTGTAATAGTATATGTTTATGGTGGTCCGCATGCACAAATGGTTACTAACAGTTGGTTAGGACAGGCAGAACTTTGGATGCTTGCTTTTGCACAACAAGGTTATGTAATTTTTACGCTAGATAACAGAGGTTCTCTGAACCGTGGATTAGATTTTGAAAATGTTACGCACCGTCATTTGGGTAAATATGAAATGGAAGATCAATTGGCTGGTATTAGTTTTTTAAAACAACAAAAGTTTGTTGACTCCACCAAATTAGGAGTATATGGCTGGAGTTTTGGTGGATTTATGACTACAAGTTTATTAACGCGCACACCCGATGTATTTAAAGTTGGAGTAGCTGGTGGTGCTGTAATTGATTGGAGCATGTACGAAATTATGTATACAGAAAGATATATGGATACTCCGCAAGAAAACCCTGAAGGTTATCAAGAAAATAATTTGTTAAATTATGCCAAAAACTTAAAAGGAAAATTACTTTTAATTCATGGAACAAACGATAATACTGTTCTTTGGAACCATACTTTAAATTATGCTAAACAATGTGTTGATGATGGCATATTAATAGATTACGCTGTTTATCCAACTCATGAACATAATGTAATGGGAAAAGACAGAGTCCATTTATTTAAAAAGATAAACCAGTACTTTAACGATTTCTTGAAATAGAATGCTGTTAAATAAAAAATAATTACTTAGCAAACAATTTTTATTTGATGTTTGCTAAGTAGCTATTTAATGTATTTTGAATGGATAATTGATCAATTATTTATTTACAATGTTCATTTCAAATTGCTTTGCAATTTCATTTTTTAAAATATTGCTTACTTCATTAAAATTTACTTCATAGCCAATTTCACGGGCAATGCTAGTTACATCTTTATCGTCAATTCCACAGGGTACAATATTTTTAAAATAAGCTAAATTGGTATTTACATTTAATGCCAATCCGTGCATAGTAATCCAGCGACTACAACGAACTCCCATGGCACAAATTTTTCGTGCTGAATCCTTGTCAGCATCAATCCAAACTCCGGTATAACCTTCATATCTTCCACCTTTTATTCCATAATGAGCTATGGTATTAATCACGGCTTCTTCCAAAAACCGAAGGTATTTATGAATGTCTGTAAAAAATTGTTCTAAATCTAAAATAGGGTAGGCCACGAGTTGTCCAGGTCCATGATAGGTAATGTCTCCACCACGATTTATTTTGTAAAATGTGGCTTCAGCTTTATTTAAATCTGCTTCATTGAGCAATAAATTATCTAAGGAACCGCTTTTTCCTAATGTGTATACATGAGGATGCCGACAAAAAATAAGTTCATTGCTTAGTACCGATTTTGATTCAATAGGTAATTCGCGTTCAGCTAATTTGGTATCAACTTTTAGTTTTAAAATTGCTTCTTGTTGATCCCAAGCTTCTTGGTAATCAATTAAACCCCAATCTATAAAATTTGTTTTTACCATTTTTAGTTGTCAGTTGATTGTTGTCAGTTGATAGTAAAAGGAATTAAATATATAAGTTATCGGTTATCAACCATCAACAGACAACTATCAACTAATGTCTAGTCAATTTTTAAAACTGCCATGAATGCCGATTGAGGAATTTCTACGTTCCCAACTTGACGCATGCGTTTCTTACCTTCTTTTTGTTTTTCTAATAATTTACGTTTACGTGAAATATCGCCACCATAACATTTTGCTGTAACATCTTTTCGCAATGCTTTAATGGTTTCACGAGCTATCACTTTAGCGCCAATACTAGCTTGCACAGGTATTTCAAATTGATGGCGAGGAATTAATTCCTTTAATTTTTCACATATTTTTTTACCCCAATCATAAGCTCTGTCTCTGTGAATAATTGCCGAAAGCGCATCCACATTGTCTTTAGCTAATAAAATATCTAATTTCACTAAATCACTTTGAACATAGCCAATTGGATGATAATCGAATGAAGCATAACCTTTAGAAATGGTTTTTAATTTATCAAAAAAGTCGAAAACTACTTCTGCTAATGGCATGTCAAATTTCATTTCAACTCGATCCATAGTTAAGTAAACTTGGCTTTTTAACATGCCTCGTTTTCCTAAACATAAACCCATAATTGGTCCAACAAATTCAGCACTGCTAATAATGGTAGCTGCTATAAATGGTTCTTCAATGTATTCAATATGGTTTGGATCGGGTAAATCGCTTGGATTATTGACTACAATTAGATCCATTTTTTTTGTATAAGCATGGTAACTTACGTTTGGAACAGTTGTAATAACTGTCATTTTAAATTCACGCTCCAATCGTTCTTGTATAATTTCCATGTGCAGCATTCCAAGGAATCCACAACGAAAACCAAAGCCTAAAGCAGCTGAACTTTCAGGTTCAAAAGTCAATGAAGCATCGTTTAATTGTAACTTGTACATGCTTTCACGTAACTCTTCAAAATCGTCTGTATCTACCGGATAAATTCCAGCAAAAACCATTGGTTTTACGTCTTCAAAACCATTAATAATTTCGGCAGTTGGATTAACAACAGTAGTTAAAGTATCACCTACTTTTACTTCTCTTGCTTCTTTTATTCCTGAAATAATATAACCAACATCTCCCGCTTTTACCTCACTTCTTGGCTCCATTTCAAGACCTAAAACGCCCACTTCGTCAGCAAAATATTCTTTGCCAGTTGCCATAAATTTAACTTTATCGCCTTTTTTTATTACGCCATCTATAATTCTGAAATAAGCTATAATTCCACGAAATGAATTAAAAACGGAATCAAAAATTAATGCTTTTAATGGTGCAGTAACATTTCCTTTTGGTGGTGGAACTCTTTCAACTACAGCTTTTAATATTTCTAAAACACCTTGTCCGGTTTTACCACTTGCTCTTAAAATATCGGTATAATCACAACCAATTAAATCAATAATTTGGTCGCTAACTTCCTCAGGCATGGAGCTCGGTAAATCTATTTTATTTAAAATAGGAATAATTTCTAAACCTTGGTCAATGGCTAAATATAAATTTGAAATAGTTTGAGCTTGAATACCTTGACTAGAGTCAACAATTAATAAAGCACCATCGCAAGCAGCAATAGAGCGTGAAACTTCATAGCTAAAATCTACGTGTCCGGGTGTATCAATTAAATTTAAAATATATTTTTGTCCATTTAGCTCATACTTCATTTGAATAGCATGACTTTTTATGGTAATTCCTCTTTCACGCTCCAAATCCATGTTATCAAGCAGTTGAGCTTGCATTTCTCTTTTACTTGTAGTTTGAGTATATTCTAAAAGTCTATCTGCTAATGTGCTCTTTCCGTGATCAATATGAGCTATAATACAAAAGTTACGTATGTTTTCCATTCCATGCGAATATAGTGTTTTAGAATTTGATTATTGTTTGTATTTTATATTCCATTTATCATTTGTTTCATTACTAATTGAAATTGAAAATTTTATATTTATTTTAATGCAATATTTTAAAATATTTCCAACATCAATAGCAAATTATTTTTTATAAAATGTAATGAATTTAAAAAACTGTAAAAAAATATTTTCTAATGTTATGGAATTGTTAATTAATTCTTATATTTGTGGTGTACTGATAATCAGCATTGAAAAAATATTATTCCATATCATTCCTATTCCTTTGTTTTACCATTCTTCCAAAGGTTGTTTTCTCACAAGAAAACAGGGGAGATTTATGCGTAGAATTTTATGGCGATACAGTTTGCATGGCAAACAATTTCATTAAGAAAATAGATAATAATATAAAAATTAACGAAGAAAATATTGCTGTTTTATTCAATCAAATTAATGATATTGAAACAAATACAATTGTTGCTAATTTAATAGCATACAAAAATAAATTGAATTTAAATGATTGGATTTTTTATCAATTAGTGCGTAAAACTGCCAATCAAATTTGCGCTAAGCAGGATAATTATAATGCTTATACTTTTTATAAGTGGTTTTTTATGTCGAAATCAGGTTTCGATACAAAACTTATTTTTGATAAAGGCAAACCAATGCTTTATATCAGAAGCGATGAAAACGTATATGATATTCCTTATTTTATGCTTGAAAACAAGCAATATATTTGTCTAAACTATCATGATTTTAAAGTAATAAATTTTGAAAAGGAAAAACTTCATCCAATAAATATTTTTATTGCCGAGGCACAAAAACCTTTTTCTTATAAAGTTACTCAAATGCCTAATTTTACACCAAATACATACAGTGAAAAGAATTTAAGTTTTAAGTACAAAGAAAAAACTTATCATTTTAAAGTTAAATTAAATGAACAAGTTCAACAGATTTTTAAAAATTATCCAGTTGTTGATTTTGAATCATATTTCAATATTCCATTGAGTAATGAAACTTACAGTTCGTTGATTCCTTTTTTGAAAATAAATATTCAAAATTTATCTCAAAAAGAAGGGATAGATTATTTAATGCATTTTACTCGTTACGCATTTTTATATGAAAACGACCAAGATAATTTTGGTAAAGAAAAACGCATGTCACCAGAGCAAACTTTATTATTTGAATACAGTGATTGCGATGACAGGGCATCTTTGTTTTTTTATTTGGTAAAAGAAATTTATAACCTACCAATGATAGCAGTTTTGTATCCTACACATATAACTATTGCGGTGCAATTTGAAAAACCTGAAGGTAAACCAATAGAATTTAATGGAAGAAAATATTCAATTTGTGATCCAACTCCTCAGAAAGATGATTTGTTAATTGGACAAGTATCTACTGAATTAGCTA
>CAISTO010000364.1 GCA_903888395.1 uncultured Bacteroidota bacterium
GTAAAAGGAATTCCGCGGTGCAAACAAGCCACTGCTAAAGCCACACCACCAATTCCACCACCAATTATAGCTATGTTTGGAAAATTTTCTTTATCTGCTATTGGGAAGTTGGCAGCAGGAATTAATCCTGAGCCATTACAAATTAAGCAAGTATATAAATGACGATTAGGGCGAGCAGGAGCTTTGCCCTCCCCCTTCATTTTTTCAAATAAATCTAATTCTTTCTGAAAGTTAATGAGTACATTCTTCTTGAACTTCCGGCTTTTTTTTCCTCGTCCGTTACATTCGCTACAAGTAGTCCAGCAATTATCTTTATTTTCCACTTTTATTATATAAAATAATTAACCATTTAACCGATTAACCGATTAACTAATTAACCTAATTCCCAAACAAACCTTTAAGTCTCTTTTTAGCTTCCTCTTCTAGTTTATTTTTCGCTTTATCAGCTTCCGCTTTTATTTTGGCTTCTGCTTCTTTTTTTAATCTATCAGCCTCCGCACGACCTTTATTTTCCAATTCTTTTTTCTGCTTTTCTATTTCAACTCTTGTTTGGTCTTCTAACTCTTTTTTCTTTCTATTTAACTCATCTGCCAATTGATTTTTTAAGTTACTGGCTTCACTTTTGGCAATATCTGTTAGATTAGTACTTACTGTTGGACTGGTAAATGTGCCACCCAACACCATACCAATATTGATAACCTCATTCATTTTTATATTAGCACCGCTCTTTTGATTTAATTGCGCTAGCACACCGTCAACAGCGGAATTTGCAGCGCCTAAATCTTTTCTTGGTAAGGCTACAGTTCCAGTATAATTAATAGTTTGGTCAAGGCCAGTAGAGCCACTTAATGTTAAATTCTGGCCTCCTACTTTTACATTAAATGGTTTGGTATAAATTCTACCACCTTTTATTTCATATTTTACCAATACATTTTTAAAATCTACTTTTTTCCATTCGTCTCTTTTAAAAGCATCAGCCACTTTGTTAAATGCATCAATATTTGTAACCGTTGCATCTGTAATTTGTAAATCGCCAGCAGCGTATAACGATTCATAAACAGGTTTCATTTTACTATCAAGTGTAGTGGTGAATTTAAAAATAGAAGTACTGAAATTACCTTTCATTTTCTCAGCAATTGGTGCTATTTTTTTAATGGTATTGAAAGTTATAAATGCTTTTTGAATATCTAAATTCTTGATACCAAATGTCATGTCAACAGTAGGTTTTTTAGGATTTGTAGTTTCATAAAATCCATCCATGTTCATGCTGCTTCCTAATAAATTTAAAGCTACTTTGTTAAACAATAGTTTTGAATTTGCCACTTTCACTGTTCCGTTAAAATTAGTAATATCCATATTGGTATAAACTAATTTTTGAATATTGCTGGTCAATGTAAAATCAATATTTGAAGGTAATTCTATAATTGCCATTCCGTTTGTATCAGCAGCGGTAGTTGATGCAGTGTTTGAATCGTTGCTTAAAAACTGATTGGCATCCATCAAACTACTTTTAAAGTTTAAGTTTCCAACCAAAATTCCTTTACCAAAAAAGTAAGGAAAAAAGTTAATCAAATCACCATTCATTTGCATATCACTATTGCCAATTTTGGCATCAAAATTACTTAACGTAACCAACTTAGGATTAAACGATAGTGTAGCGGATTTTAAATTCATGCCTTGCGGCAATTCCTTTGAAACAAATTGAATGGCACTCACTGAAATATTACCACTTGCATTGAAGTTTTCATAGTTTTTATTTTCAATATCACTCATTTTTCCTTTTGCTGCAAAGTCGGAAACTAACATTCCAGAAAGCTTGGTTCCCTCGGGCATTGGCGCAATTTTCACCACATTATCCAAATTCAATTTTCCTTTTAAATGCGCATCTACCAATGGATCTTTTAATAAATTTTCAGCCAATAATTTTGCATCAAAAGGATCACCTTGTAATTCAAAATGTAATTTCGATAAATTAATTTTTGTGCGATCTAAATTTCCATCTGCATTGGTAACATGTAAGTCAATTCCCACGTTTTCAACGGGTGCGGGCAATGCTGGATATTTAAACCAACCGTTTTCTACTAATAAATTAAAAGCAAAAGCGGGTAATTGTTTGTCGTTATAAGTACCTTTAGCAAATCCGTCAAATCCTAATTTTCCTTTCGATTCTAAATCCTTAAACGATGAACTATAAATAGCAGGAATCAAAGAAAGAAAGTCTTTAAAATCATTCTTTTTAGCCGCATATTTTATATCCATGTTAATGTCATCACCTTTCATGTTCATGTTTCCGTCCATTTTAAACAATAAATCATTTAACCCAAACTCATTGTCTTTAAAGGTAAATTCCATAGCACTCATATTGGCTTCCACATCTGCTTTTGCGGTGGCATGTACTTTACTTAAATAACTAATATTCGACATGGCAAATGTAAATTTAGCAATGTCCATATCATGTTTCATGGTAAATAAGTCTTGGTTAAAATCGCCTTTTAAAACGTAATTCATGCCAGCCATTTCGCTGCTCATGTTACCTTCTTTATCAACGTAGCTGACATAACCATTTTTAATTTCAAACACTTTTAAAAGTACATCAAATTTGGAAGGTTCAGTAGTTGGTAGCTCAGCTGTTGTATCTGTCGATACTTTTGTGATATCCCAATTTGTTTTGCCATCTTTTAATATAATGGCATGAATGCGTGGTTCGTTTAAGAATACTTTTCGTACTTTAATTTGACCGCCATTGATAATGCTCATAATATCTAAAGTAGCTTCAAATTCTTGCAAAGAAATTAAAGTATCACCTTCAAATTCATTGATACCAACTACGTTTAAATCCTTTATTGAAATAGTAAAGTTTGGAAATGATTTAAAAATACTCAACCCAATATCATCACTGAACTTCACTTTTGCGTTTATATTTTTATTGGCTTCTTCTGTTGCTAAAGCAACAATTTTTCCTTTAAACACAAAGGGAAGCGCTATTGCGACTAGCAATAAAAAGGCAATAATAATGGCACTGATTTTAACTATTTTTTTCATGGTTTTTGTTTTAAAAATTACGGCTTGCGAAAATAATGCCAATCGTTCAGATTACCATTAAAAACTTAGCTGATTATTTCTTGATAAATTATTGAGTGTTAATTCTTTCATTTTTTTGAGCTAAAATAGCATAAACTATCGGAATTTTATTTCCATAATTTTCAATTCTAAACTTCCCTTTTTCAAATTCAATTGGGTTTGAAAAAATATTATAAGGAGAATAATCAAACTCATTGAATGCTAAAATACTCAAACTGTTTTTTATAAGGGCATTTAACACTTCACTTAAACTATGGTTCCAGGTTACAGATTCTCCAGTAATATTGGCATTTCTGTCGGCATAAGTTCCAGTTTCTAATTCTATAATTGGTTCATCTAAAAAGTAATTGTACTGAATGAATTTAAAATCATTGTCGTACATCCAAATTACAGGATGAAATTCTGCAAAAACAAATTGACCATTAGGTTTTAAAAAATGAGAAACAATGCCAGCCCATTTTGTAATATCGGGCAGCCAACAAATAGTTCCGTAACTAGTAAATACCACATCAAATTTTTTGTCTAACAGTTTGGGCAAATCGTAAATATTACAACATATAAAATCAACGTTTGTATTTGTTTGCGTTGCAATTTCCTTGGCTTTTTCAATGGCAATTTCCGAAAAATCAATAGCAGTTACCTTCGCTCCTAGTTTTGCCAATGAAATACTATCTTGACCAAAATGACATTGTAAATGCAAAACAGATTTCCCTTCTATATTTCCTAATAAATTTAATTCTATTGAGTTCAATGAAGTATTTCCTGCTAAAAAATTATCCATTTTATAAAAATCAGATTCAATATGATGAGATACTTTATTGTTCCAAAGGTTTTTGTTAGTATTTAAATATTTTTCAAAATTATTCATTGTATGTTTTTAGTAAGTTGGCACAATACTAACAAATTGTGACTAATGAATTTTATAAATTAAATAAAAAGGTTTTATGTTTGATTAGATAGATTCAAATAATTTTCATGAAAAATACAGTTTTATTCTTTTTGTTAATTGGTGCAAATACAGCTAAAGCAATTGGTTATTCAGGCTTAAACGCTGATTTAGAGTACCTATATTTAGGAGTTATCTTATTTATTTTAGCTGTTTTATTTACTGTAAAAGCTGTAAAATGGATAAAACAAAAAATTAAGAAAGAGTCAGATTCAATTCAATAAATAAATAAATTCATCATTCAAATTTTTGCTTAAAATGCTTCATTGGTCAATCAATCAAATAAAACTAGACTTAAAATATACTTGGAAAATATCTAGAAATGCAACTACATTTAAAATCAATTCAATCATTACCTGTAGCGATGAAAAACATCAAGGCCAAGGTGAAATTGCACCCAATATTAGGTACAATGAAACGCCTGAATTAATTTTAAATAGCTTTGAACAATTTGTAAATGCTGGTGCTAATCAAATAAAAAATGCCAGTGAACTTTCATTAATTTTAAATCAAATAAATGCACCTAATGCAATGCGTTTTGGAATAGAGCAAGCATATATTCACTATTTGTGCGCTCAAAATAATCAAACTATTTATGAGTTTTTGAAAATAGAAAAGCCATTAAAAACCAATACTTGCTATACTTTACCCATTATGGATCCTGCTGAAATTGTTTCATTTTTCAATGAAAACAATTTAAATCGTTTTGCTTATTTGAAAATAAAAATAAGTGTGGATGGCGCTTTAGATGAAATAAAAACACTTGCCAATATTTACCAAAAACCAATATTAATTGATGCAAACGAAGCATGGAAAGATCCGGATGCATTGATAAATTTTATGGATAATTTAAAGGATTTGAATATTGCCATGATTGAACAGCCCATGCATAGCAGCATGGTGAACGAATACAAATATTTAAAGCCTCGAGCTGGATTGCCTTTAATGGCCGATGAGAGTTTTTGTGCACATGTAGACTTTGCTGAATTAAAGTTACAATTTGATGCGGTAAACATGAAGTTAATGAAGGCTGGTGGCTATTTGAACGGATTGCGACTGATTCATGAAGCAAAGAAAAATGGCATGAAAACAATGGTTGGTTGCATGGTAGAAACTACGCTTGGCATGAGCGGAGCTTATGCATTTACGGGCCTTTGTAATTACGCAGATTTAGATGGTTATATGATTATAGCCGAAGAACCTTTTGGGCTTTTAAAAGAAGAAAATGGTGAGGTTTTTTTGTAAATTAGCAATTCATACTTTCCAGATGTGTCGGGACTTCATACTTCATACTTCATACTTCATAATTCATAATTCATACTTCTTACTTCTCAACTACTTCATACATATCCAATCTTCTGTCTTTCCAATTTAACACTGTTCCTGTATTTCTTGCACGTTCAATAGCCGCTAAATCCAAATCAGCAATTACCACAGTTTCAATGTTTGTGCTTGCCTCACCAGCTACACCATCGGGAGGAAAAGCAAAATCACTTGGCGTATAAATTCCTGATTGAGCATAGTTAATATCCATGTTATCAACTGAAGGAATATTACCAACCGTTCCTGCGGTGGCTACTATTATTTGATTTTCAATGGCACGTGCTTGCGCACATAATTTTACGCGTAAATGTCCGTGTTTTTCATCTGTACTGAATGGTACAAAAAGAATTTTAGCGCCTTTATTACATGCAATCCTTGCCATTTCAGGAAATTCCACATCATAACAAACGTTGATGGCCACTTTACCACAGTCTGTATTAAAAACTTTTATTTCATTACCTGGTCTTACTCCCCACCATTTTGCTTCATTAGAAGTAATATGAATTTTATATTGCTTTTCGTAAGTTCCATCACGCTTAAACAGATATGAAATATTGTATAAATTATCGTTCTCAACTTGCAAATGTGTACCTGCAATGATGTTAATATTATACTCTAATGCCAAACGAGAAAACAAATTTATATAGTCCTCCGTGTAATCATCAAGCTTTCTGATACTGTCTTCCGGACTCATACTTTTATACTCGTGCAATGAAAGTAATTGAGTAGTAAAAAGCTCGGGGAATAGCGCAAAGTCTGACTTGTAATTACTCGCGACATCAGTAAAATATTCGCATTGTTGGGCAAATTGTTTAAAGGAAGTAATTTTACGCAACTCATATTGAATACAACAAATGCGTACTTTTTTCATTAGCACGCTTCGCTCTCTTGTTTCGGCTTGATAATCCAAATTTACCCATTCTAACAAAAGTCCGTAACCTTCACTTTCCTTGTCTTCGGGTAAATAATCTTTAATTATTCTTTGAATGGTAAATCCATGTGCTAATTGAAAAGTAACAACTGAATCTTTAATTTTTTTATCAACTACACGTTTGATGTATGCCCTAATTCCAAATTCCTCAGAGTGTTTATTATAATTAGGAACCCTTCCTCCTATTAAAATACGCATCAAATTTTTGTCCTCACATAAATTTCTTCGCATTTCGTATAAACGTCTACCAATTTTCAAGCCTTGGTAATCAGGATGAACCATTACTTCAATTCCATATAAAGTATCACCTTCTTCATCGTGATTTGTAATGTAACCATTATCGCAAATTTCTTTCCAGGCATGGTCATCATCATATTCATCCCAACTAACCATTAAACTCGTGGCGGAACCCACTATTCTGCCCTCAAAAGTAATAATTTGCATTCCCTCCGGAAATATTTTGTACTGACTTTCCAGCATGTCATATTTCCAAGGATCATTATCAGGAAAACATATTTTTGATAAAGCTATGATTTCATCAAAATCACCTTTTTCGGCATTTCTTTCTATTAATTTGGGCTTCCTACTATTACGTATTTTCATGTAAATATTTTTATTACCTTATCATCAATTTAAGTGAAACAATATTACTTGCACTTATAAGTCCCTGATTAAAGGCATTGCCAAGGGCATAATCTATTTGAATTTTATTTAGTTTCAATCCAACTCCAATGGCCGGAGAAACATTATATGAGGTACTTCCATCTATATTTTTTACTTGCTGAAAATTATTAATTCCGCCTCTAATAAATACTGTTTTTTTATAACCTAATTCTGTTGCCAATCTTGGGTCTAAATTTATGTATTTTGATGAAATCAAAGTATTTCTTTGTCCATCGGTGTATGCATCAAAATCAATACTCCCCAAAACTGAAAACCAATTTTTAGTATATAAATAACTAGCACCAACTGTTAATTTGGGTAAAGTTAGTTCCAAAGTATTGCTTGGTAAAGCATTTCCAGTACTTATTAATTTTTCTTTTTCTGCTTCGGTAAATGTGTAGCTCCAAGCATTAAAAGTAGTTGTAACATCGCGAAGAATAGCCCCAAACCTGAATTTCTTAACTTTATACAATGCACTTGCATCTAATCCAAAACCCCATGCATTTGCAAATTCACCAATTACTCTTCTAATTATTTTAACATTTGCTCCTAGTTGTAAGTTTTTAGCAAACTTTGTTTCGGTAGCATAACTGCCAATAAAAGCATAATCAACAGCTGAAAAACTTGAAATTTTTGTGTAATCAATTTGTCCATTACTATTTACCAAAAACAAAGTATTGGGAATATTATCAACCCCCATTCTAATGATAGAAATGGCAGCAACTGAATGTTCATTTAATCGAAAAGCACCAGCTAAATAATCATGCGTTAAAATTCCTGCAAACTGACTATTTCGCATTCCAATTAACTGAAATTTATCTTTCATATCGAGTAAAGCTGCTGGATTGTAATAACCAGCTGTTACATCGTTAACATTAGCCACAGCAGTTCCTGCCATACCTAAATTTCTGGCACCAACTCCCAAATTTAAAAACTCATTGCTGTACTTTAACTGTGCAAATGAATATTGAAATACAAATAGTGTAATTAAACTAAGTCCTATTTTTCTCATTGAATATCTTTTGTTTTATTTTTATTGCCTTAAACTTCCAAATTTATAGCAAAAACTTGTTTTAGTTCTGATAATATAATTATTGGGTCATAAAAATATTGTTGTTCTATTTTATTGATAAATTCCTTTACAAAAAACCGGTCACTCATACTCATTTCAATAGTTGTGGCTTGTTTATAAACCCTTGCTATTGAAAAAACAAAACTATCGTTAAAAACATAAGCAAACAAGTATTTTACTTCACAAAAATGTTTAAAATTTCGCATAAATTGGTCAATATTTTTGAAAGAGTAGCGTAAAACGAATTCTTCAAGTATTTTAGTATCAATTGCATCTAAATCGCTGTAAAATGAATGACATGCTGATGGAAAATGTTTAACTAAAAGCCTATCTATTAACATTTCAAACATGATATGTGACAAAAACCATTTTCTATTTAAATGAGCCAATGGCTCAAAATTTTTCAATTCATAGTTTATAATTTGACTGTATTTTTTAAAAAACAAAGATGGATGAAACACTTTATCTGCGTTTAAATGCGCAATACAGCCTAATTGTAATTGTTGTTGACTAGGTTTTAGGTCTAAATGAATATCATGAAAGCCTCTCGCATAATTTCGAGCAAAATCAGGTATGAATAAGGCGGAATTATAGTAATGATTGCCAGGTTTATTGTCTATATAATAATGAGAAAGGTAATTCAATGACCATTTTTTAACAAATAAAGGTAAATTACATTAAAACTAAAAACATTCTCCTAATTGGAATTAGGTTTTGGGATTTTCCATCTTGTTTTTCAAGTATTAGCATTTTGCGGTTATAAGCACAAAAGTTTTACTTGGTAATTTCTATTCGATTCTCAGCAATTAGAGCAAATTTTCTTGAATTTGGATTCAAGTTATTGTTTTAATGTTTATAGATA
>CAISTO010000365.1 GCA_903888395.1 uncultured Bacteroidota bacterium
AGTAATATCAGCGTCTTCGGCTGCGTATTCTTTTATTTTTTCAATCTCCACATTGCGCATGTTCAATTGAGTTTTTCCTTTTTTACCAATTAATGTGCTTATAGAAACTGGCTCATAATTCAAGTAAATATTGCTCAAATAATCCATTCCGTGACGCATGTCGGGTTCTATTAAATAATGCGCCAACATGGTATCAAACAATGGTCCTTGAAGGGTTAAATCATATTGTTTTAAAATGCCTAAATCATACTTTATATTTTGGCCAATTTTACAAATGGTTTCACTTTCAAATAAGGGTTTAAATAAATTCAATAAAGCTTTTGCTTCTTCGTAATTTGCTGAAAACGGAATATAAAAAGCTTCCTTGGCTTGGTATGAAAACGATAGGCCAACAATTTCTGCATCCAACGTTTCTAACGAAGTTGTTTCTGTATCAAAACACACTTCTTTTTGTTGCAAAAGAGTTTGCAATAATGCTTCTTGTTTTTCTAAAGTATCAACTAAAATATAGTTATGTTCCGTGTTTTCAATATTGTTTTTTGCTACATCATTATCGGTAATGGCAAAGTCTAATTCTAAATTAGTTTCCGATGGAGTGGGAGCGGGATTAAACAAATCGAAGGAAGCAATGGCAGGAGTTTGTTTGATTTCATCACTTTTTTGATTGGCACCCGAAAACGTAGTTCCACCCACTGTAATTTGGGTTCCAAACACACGAGCAGCCATTGTTTTAAACTCTAGTTTTAAAAATAATTCTTCGCAAGCATCTCTATTTGGTGGATCTAAAATAAGTGCATTTTCATCAAAATCTATTGGAACATTTAGGTCAATGGTGGCTAATCTTTTCGACAAAAATGCTTGTTCTTTAAAGTTTTCTACGTTCTCTTTTTGCTTGCCTTTAAGTTCATGCGTATGTTCATACAATCCTTCCATGCTGCCATATTTTTGAACCAAAACTTTTGCCGTTTTTTCACCAATTCCTGGTATTCCCGGAATATTATCTACCGAATCGCCCCACATGCCAAGAATGTCTATTACTTGTTTTACATCGGTAATTTCCCATCGGTTTAAAACCTCTGGAATGCCCATTATTTCAATGCCATTGCCCATTCGGGCTGGTTTATAAATAAAAATATTTTCGCTTACTAACTGTCCAAAATCTTTATCTGGCGTCATCATATAAACTTTAAATCCCGCTTGCTCCGCTTTCTTTGCTAAAGTTCCAATAACATCATCAGCTTCAAATCCTGGCCTAATTAACAAGGGAATATTTAATGCTTCGGTAAGCTGCATGATGAAGGGCAAAGCACTTGAAATTCCTTCTGGCATTTCCTCTCTTTGTGCTTTATATTTTTCGTATTCTATATGCCTTGCTGTTGGCTCGGAAGTATCGAAAGAAACACCAATATGTGTGGGTTTTTCCTTTTTTAAAACATCTAATATGGTATTGGCATAACCAAAAATAGCGGAAGTGTTAAAACCATAACTGGTTATTCGTGGGTTATTGCTAAAGGCAAAATAAGCACGGTAAACCAAAGCCA
>CAISTO010000366.1 GCA_903888395.1 uncultured Bacteroidota bacterium
GTTTATAATTCGTTGCCATTTACTACCATCATAATAATAAATTCCAGGAGTTACATTACTAGGCGATGTACCAGCAGTAGCAGTATTATAAACCATAAGACCTGTAGCTGGACTTGCAATGGTAGCAACATCAGCAGTACCCGTAAGGGTAACTCTAGGAGGCAAAAAACCTTTATTAGTTGATGTAATATCTAACTTTGCTGAAGCATTTGGAGAGGAAGTTCCTATTCCTACTTGAGCTTTGCCCTTTACGCTAATTAATATTATTGTAAGGATTAAAATTTGTTTTAAGTTTTTCATTTGTGTGTTATTTATTATTTTATTTTTTAAATTAAAGGTTTCAATTGTTTAGCACTAAAATGGTTGGTTTTTATATTTTCTTTATATTTATAAACCACACCAGCAGCAGCTAATATTGTAATTCCACCATCTACCGGCACATCTTGTGGTTCATCATCAAATCCCACAGTTCTATTTCAAGGTTAAAACATTTTTTTTCTAAACATTTTTAATGCCCTTCTTTGAAGCCAATTGGTAATGAGTTTTATTACATTTATAACATTTAATGTTCTTTAAATACATAAATGGTAAATAATTAAGTATTTTCAACTTTTTTATTCTTTCTAAATCATCGTTATTTTTGCAATACGGACAACTTTCATTTACAGTAAATTTTTTAAAAAAAAGGTATGCAAAAACCAATAATGTTAAAATACTAACAATAGTTATTACTACTTGTAATTCTTGTATTTCAAAAATATTCATAATAAGTTATTATTTTTTGTTATGATAACTATTCTTCAATTTATTGTAGCCATAAGCAGCGCCTGCTATTGCCAATAAACTAATTCCACCATCTACCGGCACATCTTGTGGTTCATCATCAAATCCTCCACCAGTGCTTCCCGGTTGAGCATTTGCTGCAAAATTTATGCTTACCAATATTGTTGCGATTGCTATTATTTTTTTCATATTTTAATTAGTTGATGGTTGATGGACCATAGACCATAGTTTATTTGTTTACTATGGTCTATCGTCTATTTACTATGGTCTATTTCACAAATTTTACTGTTTTTGAAAATCCATTTTCGTTAGCTACGGTTACAAAGTATACGCCATTGCTTAAGCCTTCAATATTTACTTGGGCATTAGCACCATTCATAGTTGAATTCATAATTTGTTGGCCAGAAACAGAAAAAATAGATATGCTTGAGTTTTTAAAACTGACATTGCTAATATTAACATTCAATAAATTAGTAGCAGGGTTTGGATATACTTTTAAGAGAGTATTTGCGATGTTATTGGCATGGTTAATACTTGTATTTGTATTGTCATTTAGTATCAATTCAAAACGGTTTTTACCCCATTGATTCAACCCAGCACCCATTTCAAAAGTATATTTGGTATTGGCTTTTACATTGGTAGTTTTATTGGTGTATTTATCTAATAAACTAACCGAAACATTGGCATCAAAATTATCCATATTGGTAAATTCAAATTGGTAAGTTCCAACTGCATTTGCTTCTACATTTAACTTAATATGTGTTTCTTCAGCTACAAATGGAATGCAACTTCCTGCCAAATCTATGGTATCTTCCCCATAAGCAGCTAAGTTTAAATTATCGTTTCTATATTTTAAAATGTCATATATTTCACTTTTTAACGTAGCACCTTCAAACATTTTTACCACTAAATAATCACTTTCAGTAGAATCTTTAAAATATTTTATTCCAAACTCATCGGTTTTTATTTCAGTTTTATGAACAGCAATGGCAGTAGCAGTAGATTTAAAAGCTTCTTGAAATTTAAAAACAGGACTAGCCGCGTTGGCCTGAATAAAAAATCCTGCACCCGATGGTATAATACCATTTGAAAGTCCACTATTAGTATTGCTAAGGGCATTATAACTTATATATCCACCAGTTAATGCACTATAAACATATACCGAAGGATTAATATTGGCAAAATTTGCTGAAGGACTTAAATCGTATTGTGCATTAAAGTCGTAAGCACTTGGGTAAGGATTGCCTAATAAATTCCACCCATCGTCATAAATTGCGCTTGTGGATGTAAATGTAGCACCTGAATTTACTTCACCTTGGTTAACAGTTCCTGTCAATGAAAGTGTAACTTCGGTTTGTCCTATAACAGTTCCATCTAACTGACCAGTGTTTCCGATTGCTCCTCTAATAAAAGCTTTAAAACCTTTACCCGCTGTTAAAGTCGTACTTGTAGAAACATCGGCAAATCCATTATTTAAACTTCCAGCTACAGATTCGTTGTATGTTCTGATAGAAGTATATTTTACACCAAAAGGGTTAGTAGAAGCATTGTAAGCACCTGGGGCTGTAATATTAGCCCAGGTACTATGCCAACCTTGGTCGTTAATAGCACCTAAAACTGTAGGCGCTGTGGTACAAGGCCCAGTTACATAAAACTGAGTCATCCAATTAGCAATAGTTTGCGATTGAACAGGCGATGATAAAAAACGATAACGCCTAGCCGAACTTATTACATATCTTTCAGCGGTTACATTTCCAGAAATTGTTCCGTTAGAAGTTCCAATGCTAGCAGTTCCATTGATGTCGGACTTTAATGTTAAAAATCCACCAGTGTTTAACGTAGCACCTGAGCCTACTATCACATTTCCTGATGCTGCACCAGCAATAATATTAATTGCGTTTCCAAAAGTAGCGGTAGTAGTTCCAGAAAGAGTTAAGTTTTTTAATATATTGGTAGTACCAGCGGTAGTTTGATCAAAATAATAAGTGCCACTGGTACTGGTTCCACCAATTAATAAATTAGAAGTACTTGAACCTTTAATAGTTCCAGTTCCTGAAGTTGATCCACCATTTAATGTAGCTGTTCCTCCCGCTGCTATGCTTAGTTTACCAGCATTTGAAAAACTTTCAGTGGTGTATAAGTTTTCAGTTCCCGATACGAAAATTTCTTCTCCAGACGAAATGTGTAATTGTGCTTTTGTTGCCAATTGCAGGCAAAGGGTAAGGATAATTATAAAGTTTATTTTCATATTTTTTGTAAACAAGCTGTTTATTTTGATTAAAATTAAAAGATAATATTATTATTTATGAGTAATATGAATACTTTAAAATTTTTTTTTGTTGCATTGTATAAATATTCTGCCAATCACAAATCACTTCACAATTTTAAATGAAATATAGCTTTGTTACAGGTTATGTTATATAATGTTATATGCTAGTTATAATAAAAATGTTATTTAAAAATGAGTTTAAATAATGAGTGAAATTATGCAGAAAATTTATTTTTAAATTTTTAATACAATAATAAACAGTAATTTAAAGTTTATATATAATGCAATAACTGTTTAAAATTGAAGAGTTTTTATCATAAAATAGTATCATAAAAAAGTATTAAATAGTATAACAAAGATTTTTTAAAAATTTAAAGTTCTTAGCCTATTAATACTTTTAAATTTTATGATTAGCTGAGTTATGATACTTAAAAAATATGCAATTTGTTTTTAAAAAATAAAATGAAATCTAATTTAAAACTGTTAATAAATTGTAGAATTTTTATTCAACCTAATATACAAGAATATTACCTTATATTGCATCAATATAAAGAATATAAATGGCTCAAATAGATAAAATTAAAAGAATGGTTGAACAGGTTTTTGCCAAAAACCAACGCAAACTTTTAAATTATAAACAAATTGCTGCTAAGCTTGAATTATCAAGTTCAGAAGAAAAAAATTTAGTATTACTTGCCATCAAGCAATTAATTAAAACAGGTGCTTTAGAAGAAGTACAACCAGGAAAATTTGCTGCTGTTTTTATTGCTACTTTTATTGAAGGATATGCCGATGTAACTCAACGTGGTGGTGCTTATGTAAAGCCAACCGACATGGAACGTGGTGATGACAGCAAAGATATTTTTATTCAAAAAGATTATTTAAACACCGCCTTACATGGCGATTTAGTGAAAGTACAATTGCTTTCAGCAAAAAACAATGATAGACCAACAGGTGAAGTGGTAGAAATTATTAAACGTGCTAAAACTAATTTTGTTGGAACTATTCAAGTGAGTAATACCTATGGTTTTTTGGTAGCTGACGATAAAAGAATGTATGCCGATATATTTATTCATAAGGCAGATTTAGGAAAAGCAAAAGATGGTGATAAAGTAATAGTAGCATTAACCCATTGGATGCCACACGATGAAAGTCCTACTGGTAAAGTAATAGAAATATTAGGCCGTCCGGGTGAGCATAATACTGAAATGAACGCCATTGTTGCGGAGTTTGGTTTTTCAACTAAGTTTCCTGAAAATGTAGAAAACGAAGCCAAGCAATACAGCGATAAAATTAGTAGTGAAGAAATTAAGAAAAGAAGAGATTTTAGAAAAACGCCTACTTTTACCATTGATCCAATAGATGCAAAAGATTTTGACGATGCCATTTCATTAAAAGATTTAGGAAATGGTAATTATGAAATAGGCGTTCACATTGCCGATGTATCGCATTATGTAACTCCAAAGTCGGCATTGGATAATGAAGCATATATTCGAGGAACTTCTGTTTATTTAGTTGATAGAACCATTCCAATGCTTCCTGAAAAGTTATCGAACGGTTTATGCTCATTGCGTCCGCATGAAGAAAAATTAACTTTTTCGGCTGTTTTTAAAATGAATAGCAATGCCGAAGTGTTAGAAGAATGGTTTGGTAAAACAGTCATTTATAGCGATAGAAGATTTACCTATGAAGAAGCACAGGAGCGCATAGAAACTGGCGAAGGCGATTATGCCAATGAAATTATTTTATTGAATAATTTGGCAAAAAAAATGCGTGATGAACGTTTTAAAGATGGTGCCATTAGTTTTGAAACGGAAGAAGTAAAATTCAAATTAGACGAAAATTTTAAACCAATTGACATTTATATAAAAATAAGAAAAGAAGCCCATAAATTAGTAGAAGAGTTCATGCTTTTGGCCAATAAAAAAGTGGCAGAACATGTTTCTAATATGGGAAAAGCCAATCATAAATATACTTATGTGTACAGGGTTCATGAAAGCCCGAACGAAGATAAATTAAAATTATTTAGCACTTTTGCTGCTCGATTTGGTTACCGAGTTCAGCTCGATAATGCCAATAAAGTTTCCAAATCATTGAATAATTTATTAGTAGAAGTAGAAGGAAAACCAGAGCAAAATTTAATTCAAAGTCAAGCCATCAGAACCATGAGTAAGGCGGTGTATAGCACTAAAAAATCGGGTCATTATGGATTAGCTTTTGAACATTACTCACACTTTACATCTCCCATTCGCAGGTATCCCGATTTAATGGCACACCGACTTTTGTTCGATTATTTGAACGGTGGCAAAAGTGCCAACCAAGAGGAATATGAAGTCATGTGTAAGCAGTCGTCAAGCATGGAACAAAAGGCGGCAGATGCTGAACGCGCAAGTGTTAAATACAAACAAGTAGAATACATCAAAGATTTTGTTGGCCAATCGTTTGAAGGAATAATAAGCGGAGTTACTGATTGGGGAATGTACGTAGAAATTACCAAATACAAATGTGAAGGTTTGATAAAATTAGCCAATATTCACGATGATTATTACGAATTTGATGACAAAAACTTGTGGATTATTGGTCGTGCTACCCGCAAAAAATATCAGTTAGGCGACAAAGTAAATGTAACCGTTGCGGGTGCTGATATTATTAAACGTCAGATAGATTTGGAAATGGAAGGAACGGAAGTTTTAAAAGCTACTAGAAGGAATCAGGAGCGATTTACCAGAGAAAAGGAAAGGAATAGGGGAGGTAAAGGTGCTAAAAAAAGAAGACGTTAATTAGTTGCTGCAAGAAAATTCGAATTTTTTGATCAGAAACTGTGTTTAATAAAACGAATAATTAATTACATAAAATGAAAAAAGTGATGGTTTTTAAATTCATATTTTGCATGTTGTTTTCATCAGTAATGGTGCTAACAATACCAAGTTGCAAAAGCAAAAAAAAATGTCCAGATTTTACCCAAGTAGATGGCAAGGTAAAAGTTAATAGACATGGATTAGTGAAAAAAAAGAGATTTACTGCACCAAGATCTACCCCTAATTTTTAAAAATGCCATGAAAAATATAAATACTTTTAATTGGGTAATTTATTTGTTGATTTCAACAGTAATAATGTTTACAATATCAAGCTGCATAAGCGGAAATAGGCCAAGAAATAATAGAACAGTAATAGTTAAAAATAGAGGAGTTTATGTTCCAAGAGCTAACAGAAATTCTTTAAAATTAAGAGTGCTTAGAAGGCATCGTTACAGATAAAAAAATGAAAGATAAAATGGATGTTTTCCTTTTATGATGATGAAAACAATTGTGAAGAGAATATAACTTAATATTCCAAGTTCAACTAACATATAGGTAGTAAAAATTATAATTAAAATGTAAAATTTGCGATAGCTATTATTGAAATGATGGCTTTTTTTATGGTTTTTAAATTCATTAATTTTATACTAAAACAATGTTGCTTAGTTTTTATAAAAACTTAAATAATTAATACAAAGCAATTTATAAATTTGTAAAATGAAATATTTTTTCAAAATGAAATAAACATATTTCAGAAACGAAAATTTAGCACATGTAAATGTGTATAAGCATTTTTGATAAATGCTTGTTTTTTGAAATAAAAAATCAATTTTGCGCCTGATTTCGATATAATTTTAATATCAATAATAATAAAAATGAGTAAAAACTTAGTAATTGTAGAATCACCAGCAAAAGCCAAAACAATAGAAAAATTCTTAGGAGATAACTATATTGTTAAAAGCTGTTATGGCCATATCAGAGATTTAGCCAAAGGCGATGAAGCAATAGACATAAAAAATAATTTTTTTCCTCATTACGAAGTAAGTGACGATAAAAAGGCTGTAGTGGCCGAACTAATAAAACTTTCGAAAGCAGCTGAAACCGTTTGGTTAGCATCCGATGAGGACCGTGAAGGAGAAGCTATCAGTTGGCATTTAAGCGAAGTTTTAGGATTAGATATTAAGAAAACTAAAAGAATTGTTTTTCATGAAATTACCAAACCTGCCATTTTAAAAGCTGTTCAAAATCCACGCTTAATTGATAAAAACATGGTGGATGCCCAACAAGCGCGTAGGGTTTTAGATAGATTAGTTGGTTTCGAATTAAGTCCGGTTTTATGGAAAAAAGTTCGTCCAAGTTTATCAGCCGGTAGGGTTCAATCGGTAGCAGTTAAATTAATAGTAGAACGCGAACGCGAAATCAATAATTTTAATTCCAATTCGGCATTTAAAATTACTGCAAAGTTTAACGTTGGTGGCAAACAAATGGATGCTGAATTACCAAAACGTTTTGAAACAGAAGCAGAGGCTATGGCATTTTTGGAAAAATGTAAAAATGCCACTTTTAACATCAAAAATTTAGAAGTAAAACCAGCAGAAAAAAGTCCTGCGGCACCTTTTACCACTTCTACTTTACAGCAAGAAGCAAGTAGGAAGTTAGGATTTGGTGTAACCATGACCATGAGCGTGGCTCAAAAATTATATGAACACGGATTCATTACTTACATGCGTACCGATTCGGTAAATTTAAGTGAAACTGCCATTCAAAATGCAAAGGAGAATATTATCAATAGCTATGGCGATAAATATTCAAATCCAAGAAAATATACTACCAAAAGTGATTCTGCACAAGAAGCGCATGAGGCCATTCGTCCTACTTATTTTGAAAAAAATGAAATAGATGGAACAGCCCAAGAAAAGCGTTTATATGATTTGATTTGGAAACGTGCCATTGCTTCGCAAATGAGTAAAGCGCAAATTGAAAGAACTTTAGCTACCGTTGCTATTTCTTCTATGAACGAAACGTTTACTGCTACTGGTGAAGTATTGAAATTTGATGGTTTTTTAAAGGTATATTTAGAAAGCACCGATGATGAAGGTGATGATGAAAACAGTAAAATGTTACCTCCTTTAAAAGTAGGCGAAAATTTAAGTTTAATAAATATAGATGCTACTGAACGTTTTACTCGTCCTGCTCCAAGATACACTGAAGCTAGTTTGGTGAAAAAGTTAGAAGAGTTAGGAATTGGCCGACCAAGTACTTATGCGCCAACCATTGGAACAGTTCAAAAACGTGGTTACGTAGTTAAAGAAGACAGAGAGGGAAAAGAAAGAAACTTTACCGTTTTATTCTTTGAAAACAACAATATTTCAAGAAGTGTAAAATCAGAAAAGTTTGGAAGCGAAAAATCTAAATTATTCCCTAGTGATATTGGAATGGTGGTGACTGATTTTTTAGCCAAACATTTTGAAAATATCATGGATTATGGTTTTACCGCCAGCGTAGAAGAGGAGTTTGATAAAATTGCCCGTGGGCAATTGGTTTGGAATAACATGATTGCAAAATTCTATACTCCTTTCCATAAAGAAGTAGTAGAAACAAGCGAAAATGCAGAACGTCAAAATGCAGTAAGAGTAATAGGTGTAGATCCCGAAAGTGGTAAACCTGTTAGCGTGAAGGTAGGAAAATATGGTCCTTATGCACAAATAGGCGAAAACAGTGACGATGAAAATCCTGAAAAACCCCGTTACGCAAGTTTAAGAAGTGGACAATTAATAGAAACCATTACCTTGGATGAAGCCATGGATTTGTTTAAATTACCTCGTGTAATTGGCCAGTATGAAGACAAAGATATGAAAGCAGCCATTGGTCGTTTTGGGCCATACATTGTTCATAGCAGTGTATTTACCACCATTCCAAAAACCGATGACGTATTTACCATTACTGCGGAAAGAGCCATTGAATTAATAGAAGAAAAACGATTAAAAGATGCCAATAAATTAATTAAAGTTTTTGAAGAAGACGAAAACTTGAAATTATTAAATGGCCGTTGGGGTCCGTATTTAGCTTATGGAAAAGACAATTATAAATTACCAAAAGGTTCAGATGCTACTATTTTAACATTTGAAGAATGTATCAAGTTAGTTAAAATCCCAAGTGCTACCAGTAAAGCTGCTGCCAATAAAAAAGTAGCAAAGAAAGTAGCTGTAAAAAAAGTAGCAGCAAAAAAAACAGCCAAAAAAGTTGCAAAGAAAGTAGCGAAGAAGTAATATAAATTGTTGTTCTTTTTTGCGAGCAAATGCCATTGCGAAAGAGCGTCATTGCTAAAGTACGTCATTGCGAGCAAAGCGTGGCAATCTCATAGAGAAAAAGAGATTGCTTCGTCCCTCGCAATGACGATAAATATTAACAAAAAAGCCATTCTGTTTTCGAATGGCTTTTTTGTTTCAACTTAGTTTCAACTATCCGTAAAGTTAGCGAATTGCGCTACGGATTTTAAATGAAAGGTAGTTTGCGATAGCTCGGAATCTCTACTCATTTTAAACACGTA
>CAISTO010000367.1 GCA_903888395.1 uncultured Bacteroidota bacterium
ACTATTTTTTGTTCATTTTCAATTAATTTGATTTTACAATACAATTCCTTACATTCGCCAAGCTTAATTTTTTATGGAAATACTCATTTTAAATGCCACTGTTTGCTTTCCTGCAAGTCCTTTTTTAAATAAAGTTTGCGATGTATTGATAGTTGATAATCATATTGATACTATAGTTTTAAGTAGCAAAAAATCATTTTCAAATACTCAAAAATACAAGCACGTTATTGATGCCAAAAAAGCCAGTTTATTACCAAGTTTGGTTTGTTTGCGCACTCACAGCTCCGACCCCGGTAATGAACACAAAGAAACTTTAGCCACTTTGGCTCAAACAGCAAATGCTGGCGGATTTTCAATTGTATGTGTTTTGCCCGACAGTGAGCCAAGCATTAACAGTAAAAGTGCGGTGGAATATGTCATTAATCAATCAAAGAATTTACCAGTAACTTTATTGCCTTTTGGCACATTAAGTAATAAAATGGAAGGCAAGGAAATGAGTGAAATGTATGACATGCACTTAGCCGGGGCCATTGGTTTTACAGATGCTAACCATGCCGTTAAAAATAGCAGTTTAATGCTGCGTGCTTTGCAATATGCTCAAATATTTGGTGCAAAAGTTTTTACACATGCCGAAGATTTAAACTTAAGTAATGGAGGAAGAATGCACGAAGGAAATACCAGCGTGCTTTTGGGTTTAAAAGGCATTCCTTCTATCACGGAAGAATTGGCCATTAAACGTGATATTGAATTAGCAAAATACACCAATTCAAGTATTCATTTTTCGCATATTTCAAGTAAAGTTTCAGTTGAAATTATTCAAAAAGCCAAGAAAAAAGGTTTGCCAATTACCTGCGATGTGGCCATTGCCAATTTATGTTATACCGATACCGATTTGGTTGATTATAATTCTAACTTAAAATTGAATCCACCATTGCGCAGCAAAGAAGATAGAAAAGCGCTTTGGAATGGATTGTTAGACGGAACAATTGATGCGATTGTAACTGATCATTTGCCACAAAATACAGAGCTAAAAGAAGTAGAATTTGAATATGCTGACGAGGGAATGATTATGCTGCAAACTGCATTGCCATTATTGATAGCAAATGCACCTAATAATTTTGATACCAATTTATTGGTTCAGAAATTAAGCACCAATCCAAGAACAATTTTAAACAAACCAATTCCTGTTTTTGAAAAAGGACAAACAGCAGATTTTATCATTTTTGATGTCAATAAAAAATGGACGTTGAATGATAAAACCAATTTTTCGAAATCAAGAAATAGCATGGTTTATAACAAAGAATTACAAGGCAAAGTAATTGCCACATACTATAAAAACAAAATACAAACATTTTAAAAAATGATCATAGAACACCAAAATAAAGTGATATTGAGTTCACTTCAAGCTTTGCTTGGAACTTATGCTGAAGGAAAAAATTTAGCAAATGTATATAACGATTGCAGTCAAATATTTGTGTCGATAGATTCGTTTGAAAACAAAATGAAATCGCTGGATACATTAATGAATAAAGGCGGTTATGGCGAAATAGAAGAAGTTGTTTTTGACTTAATGTTAGTCCATTTTTTATCGGCTTTTGCCCACGATGAAGAATATTTTGACTCAGAAGAATGGGAAGAAATAGAAGAGAAAACGGTAGAACGCGGCACTGAATTATTAAACGTATTTTTATACATTAATGAAGCCAATGATGCCGATGCAAATATTTCGATTGAAGATTTCTTGAATGAATTTTTGTTAACTGACATGGACGAATTTCAAGATGAATTTAAAATATATGAGCCTTTGATAGAAAACGATTTGGATGAAGCTGATTTTGATGATTTGACAAAATTGAAAGCTACTTTACCAGATTCATCGGAAATAAAAGAAATATTTATTCCAATGGTCATGTTTTTCCAAACGCCCTATTCAACTGAAATGTTAGGTCAATTTAAAGGCAAATACAATGCTTTTGAAATAAGCGTGCTTGCTGCATTATTAGCATTTACTAACTCTAATTAATTTAAATGGAATACCAACAAAACGAAACTCCACTTTGGCTTCATGCTTTAAAATTTGGAATTATATATGCTGCTGCAATCATCATACTTGATTTAGTATTTTTGATTGCTGGAGTTAACAGAGGCGATCATCCGTTAATTGATTCTGTTGTTCTATTGACTTCATCGGTTGCCACATTATTTTTTGGTATGAAAATAAGAAGAGACCAACAAGTTAATGGATTTAGTAAATATACAGAAGTATTGAAAACAGCTTTGTTTATTGGTGTAATGGCTTCTGTAATTTTAGCAGCTTGGAAATTTATTTTTTATAAATTCATTAATCCTGAAGAGTTGTTGAAAGAGGTTGAAACTGCTAAAAAAGCAATTTTGGAAATGGATTATTTTGATGAAGACAAGAAAATGGAAATAATTGGTGCTATGAAAGACAAGAATTCGGCAGAATCAAAAATTTCATCACAATTATTGGGAGTCAATATTTATGTTTTGATTGTAAGTTTAATCTTAGCCATTTTTGTTCAAAAACGTGATCCAGAAGATACTTACAAAAGCCTTGACATGTAATTAAATCAATCATATTAACCATAAAATTATTTATAAGTGAAAGAAATTCAAATATCGGTTGTAATACCATTTTATAATGAAGATGAGTCGTTGCCAGAATTATTGGCTTGGATTGAACGCGTAATGAATGAAAATAATTTCACTTATGAAATTATAATGGTTGACGATGGCAGCAATGATAATAGTTGGGCTGTAGTAGAAAAACTTTCAGTAACTAATCCATTTATAAAAGCCATCAAATTCAGAAGAAATTATGGAAAATCTGCCGCATTAAATGTAGCTTTTCATAAAGTGCAAGGCAATGTGGTAATAACAATGGATGCCGATATGCAAGATAGTCCTGATGAAATTCCGGGTTTGTATAACATGATAGTTAACGATGGTTTTGATTTGGTTAGCGGTTGGAAAAAGAAACGTTACGACCCAATTACTAAAACCCTTCCTACAAAAATATTTAATTGGGCTACTCGCAAAATGAGTGGAATAGAATTGAATGATTTCAATTGTGGTTTAAAAGCATATAAAGTTGATGTAGTTAAAGCCATTGAAGTATATAATGAAATGCACCGTTACATTCCAGTTTTAGCGAAGTGGAATGGATTTACAAAAATTACCGAAAAAGAAGTTGTTCATAGAGCGCGTAAATATGGTGTTACTAAGTTTGGTTTCGACCGTTTTATCAATGGTTTCCTCGATTTATTAACCATCTTTTTTGTATCTAAATTTGGTAAAAAACCCATGCATTTCTTTGGCGTTTTAGGTACTTTATTTTTTATACTTGGTTTTTTTGGAGCAGCTTATATTGGTCTTCAAAAATTATGGTATATTTCACATAACATGAATTTAAATAGAGGAATTACAGAACAACCCATGTTTTATGTTTCTTTGGTTTCAATCATTATTGGTATGCAATTGTTTTTAGCTGGATTTATTGGTGAATTAATTAGCCGAAATTCAAACGAAAGAAACCATTATGGAATAACCAAACACATCGGTTATAATGACTAAAAAAAAGATCCTAATTATTGGTCCGGCTTGGCCTTTGCGTGGCGGTTTGGCTACCTATAACGAACGTCTTTGCCGAGAGTTCAATGCACAGGGACACGAATGTGAAATTGCAAGTTTTTCATTGCAATATCCTAAAGTTTTGTTTCCAGGAAAAACGCAAATGAGCGATGACCCGAAACCAACTGATATTACTATTCATTCCATCATTAATTCTATCAATCCACTGAACTGGTTTTTGGTTGGAAATAAATTAAAAAATAAGGAATACGATTTAGTGATTTTTAGGTATTGGATGAGCTTTATGGCGCCTGCATTTGGAACCATTGCTCGTTTAATAAAAGCCAATGGTAAAACCAAAGTTATTACCATTGCCGATAACATTATTCCACACGAACAACAGTTTTTTGATAATGCATTTACACAATATTTTATAGATGCTTGCGATGGTTTTTTGGCCATGAGTAGGGAAGTATATGCGCATGTTGATTTATTTGCCACTGGCAAACCAAAAAAATACGTGCCGCACCCCATGTACGATATGTTTGGGCCATTATTGGATAAGCAAGAAGCTAAAAGAAAATTGGGTTTAAATGAAGCTGATGATTATTTGTTGTTTTTTGGATTTATAAGAAAATACAAAGGCTTAAGTTTATTGTTAGATAGTTTTGTTTTATTGAAACATTCGCATCCAAATTTAAAGCTAATTGTAGCGGGTGAATTTTACGAAAACAGTGAACCTTATTTACAACAAATAAAAAATTTAGGATTAGAAAACAGTGTAATCCTCAGAACTGATTTTATTCCAAATAATGAAGTGGGCGTATATTTTTCGGCTGCCGATTTAATAGTTCAAACTTATTTAACAGCTACGCAAAGTGGTGTTACACAAATAGCTTATTACTACAGCAAACCAATGCTCGTTACCAATGTTGGTGGGCTTGCGGAGCTTGTGCCTCATGAAGTAGTTGGGTATGTAGTTGATAAAAATACTACTGAAATTGCTGCGGCAATCAATGATTTTTATATAGCAAACCGTGAACAAGAATTTACTGCCAATATGGAAGTAGAAAAACAAAAATTTACTTGGAAATATTTAACAGAACAATTGTTGGATATATAAAAGTTTTAAAGTTTTTGGGTGTTTTTGTGTTAAAGTTTTTGAAATGTAATTTGCCAATTGTTTGAGTTTTTACCACATGCGACAACTTAATTAAAATTTTTAGTTTTATAGTTCCATAGGAACGAAATATATTTAGCAACGGGTTTTAACCCGTTGAAAAATTGCGTAACATCCTACATGAAAATCCCCAAATATTGCAAAAAGCGAAGGCTTTTTGCAATATTTGGGGATTTTCGTTTTTTTTGAATAGCCACCAGTTTCACTGGTGGCTATTCATATTCAACTCCTTCGGAGTTGTTCTTTTATTGTTTATTGATTTGATGCACATAGTTTTTTCTCCAACCTCTACTAAATGCGATAAATTTCAAAATTCCCCAAATTTTATCATGGCTTTTATTTAAAAGATTTGTTTAAAACAACTATTCTTGTTTTTTATAATTTACCCTTTTGAAAAAAACAATTAACATACAAAATCTGCTACAAAAATTGAGCAATGCTTATCAATTTGACTTAAGGGCTTTTGCTTTATTTCGAATGGTTTTTGGATTTGTTATGTTAATAGATTTAAGCATTCGCCTCAGCGATTTTAAAGCATTTTACACCAGCCAAGGTGTTCTACCATTTGAATATTTTAGTCAATATTTTTCTAAATATTATTTTATTCCTATTTATCAATTAAACGATGCTCCTTGGTTTGTGGGAATTTGTTTTGCTTTGCAAATGATTGCAGTTTTTTGCTTTGCAATTGGTTACAGAACCAAGTTGTTTCAAATAATTTTATTGGTGTTTTACATAAGCTTGCACATGCGGAATCCATACTTATTACAAGGTGGAGACGACTTGTTACGTGCCATGCTTCTGTTTAGTCTGTTTTTGCCATTAAATGCAGTTTGGGCGGTTCAAACTAAACCGGTAAAATATAATTTTACCATTCCGGCCTTAATATTTATGTTCCAAGTTATGATGGTTTATTGGGTTTCAGCACTCATGAAAACCTCGCCCGAATGGCATAGCGAAGGAACTGCTTTATATTATGCTTTCAATTTAGATTGTATTCAATGGCCTTTGGCCAAATATTTATTGCAGTTTCCGGCATTGCTTCAGTTTTTAACTCCAATAATTTTTTACCTCGAAATTATCGTTCCAATCTTGTTTTTTATTCCTTTTAAAAACAATGTTTTTCGACTGATTGGTATTGGAATTTTTGTAGTTTTTCAAATCGGAATTTCCGCCACTTTGTTTGTAGGTTTATTTTACTTAATCAATCTTACTGCACTGATTCCATTGTTACCAAGCAGCTTTTTTAATTATTTTAAAATTAAAGAAAATCCAACAGATTGGAGTTTAAAACCTGATCAATTTACCAATTATTTTGTGGGTTTTTTATTGGTTTATGTCTTGTTTTGGAACACCAATTATATTCCACAGTTCAAATATGGATTGGCAAAACGATTCAAAAGTTTTGCTTTTGCAACAGGTTTAAATCAAAATTGGGGAATGTTTGCTCCCAATGTTTTTAAGGAAGATGGTTGGTTAATTTATGAAGGAATTACGCTAAATAATGACACTTTAGATTTGAATAATAACAATCAAAAAG
>CAISTO010000368.1 GCA_903888395.1 uncultured Bacteroidota bacterium
CCTAGCCTCCAATCCCAAATTTTCTAATGTATTAGAAAATAGGGTAACAAATTACCTTGGGATGATTTCCTATGGCATGTACATGTATCACCCCATTATTATTTTCATCGCTATTAAAGTGGCTTTGTCTTTCGGTTCGTCTTCAATTATTTATTTACTGTCATTTGTCGGTACAATTTTTATTTCCCATCTCTCCTTCAAGTACTTTGAAGGTTATTTCTTGCGTTTAAAAACCAAGTTTGAAAGTATATGACCAAAAAACTTGGAATAATGCAACCGTATTTTTTACCATACATTGGATATTTTCAACTTATAAATATGGTTGATGAGTACGTATTGTATGATAATATTCAATTTACAAAAAAAGGCTGGATACATCGCAATAGAATGTTACAAAATGACGATGTGGAATATTTTACTTTGCCTTTAAAAAAAGATTCTGATTATTTGGATATTGTAGATCGTAATTTAACTGATGATTGGGAAAATGAAAAAATAAAAATCTTACGTAAAATAGAAGCCAATTACAGAAAAGCATCACATTTTCAACAGTTTTTTCCTGTCGTAAAAAGTATTTTTGATTATAAAAATAAAAATTTATTTGACTTTATATACAACAGTATTAAAATGATGAATGAATATTTGGAAATAAAAACACCAATTATAGTCTCATCCGAACTACCAAGTTCCATTAAAGATATCAAATCACAAGATAAAGTGTTGGCTATTTGTAAAGCGCGCAGCGCTAATGAATATATTAATTCTTCTGGTGGAATGGAATTATATGACATCAACGAATTTAAAAAACAAAATATTGAATTAAAATTTTACAAAGCCAAAGAAATACATTATCAACAATTTAACAACGCATTCGCCCCTTACTTGTCAATTCTCGACGTGTGCATGTTTTGTGAAAAAGAAAAAGTTTTTAATTACTTAAACGAATATGAATTTTTTATTAATCAATAAACAATATAATTATGAACACAACAAAATTTTACATTGACGGAAAAGAACGCAGTTTTTCTATTGAAAACGCGCCTGAATTTAAATTTGGGAAAGACCAAATGTTATCTTCACAAGAAACTGATTTAACCTTTTATCAAGATTGGTATCAAACAGGTTATATTGAAAAAGATTTTATGGACACTGAACAATTTAATTACTTAAAAAAAGGATTAGAAGATAGTATTGGAAATATTATTAAACGTGAAACAGTTGTTGATACAAGTGGTTTTAATCTTGAAAATTATCATCACTATGTAAAATCAGATGCTGATCATATGAAGGTTGTTTCCAAAACTCGTGATTTATTTCCTAATGATTTTAATTTCCCAATTTCCGAATTAATGCCTCGATTGGGGAAAATTTTAAATTTAAATTTGATTAATATTGACTCAAAAACAAAAGAAAGTTTACATATTATTGTAAGAATAAACAGACCTCAGTCTAATGATTATAATCCTCCGCATAAAGATGTTTATGAAGAGGTAGATAAAAACAATTACGTTCCGTCATTTGTTAATTTTTGGATACCCATAGCAGGAGTTACAGAAAAGTCAAGTCTTCCAATGGCTCCGAATAGTCATTTGATAAGTGAAAATTTAATTGAAAGAACTTTTGAAGGAGGTAAACTGGAAGGAAATCAATACAGAGTTAGAATGATAAAATCGTGGGACGGAAAAAATGATTTAGTACGTTCCAAAGTAAAATATGGACAGGTATTAATATTTAGTCCTCATCTTGTCCATGGATTAGCAACCAATGAAGAGCAAGATAAAACGCGAGTAGCCTTAGAGTTTAGATTGTTTAAAGCATAAAATATGCAAGCTCGATATTGGCACGGATTAAAAAAAAGCACAAACCCGATTGGGTTTGGTTGCTGGCAAATTGCAGGCAATCACTCCATAGACGGGACGCCTCACGGTTGGGGAACTGTAAATGAAAACGAAGCTGTGAATTTACTGTTGGATGCAATAAATTCAGGAATTGATTTTTTTGATACCGCTCAAAGCTATAATAATGGTAAAAGCGAAGAATTATTAGGTACAGTAATAAAACAAACAAAAAAAGAAATTGTAGTTTGCACGAAAATAGCTTTAACCGAAGATGAAATAAAAAACAAAAAACTTGCTAACGATTTTTTTCAACGAGTAGAAGCAAGTTTGAAAAGATTAAACCTAAACCGAATTGATATTTTATTAATTCACAATCCGCCTGATGACTTGGAATGGAAAAAATTTGATTACGGAAAATTAAATGAATTACAAACTCAAGGAAAAATTGGCACTTTTGGTGTAAGTAGTAAAAGTTTAAACGGCGCAATAAAAGTTGTTGAAGCAAATTTTGGAACTGTTGTAGAATGGGTGTTTAATGTTTTTGAACGCCGGCCAATGCAAGAACTTTTTCCTTTGATTGAAAAAAACAAGTTTAATTTCATTGCACGTAGTCCATTATCACGTGGCTTGATAAATCCAAAATATATTAATCAGCAAGTAAAATTTAATAGCGACGACTTTCGTTCAACCTTACAGCAAGATTGGATTGATTGGACGATTAGTTCGCTAAAAAAAATTCATCACAACGGTATTGCTGTTGATGATTTAATTAAGCAATCTATTACATATTGCATTCAACATAAAACTGTAACCTCTGCCATAATTGGCATTAAAACACAAAAACAATTGGAAGATGTTTTGAAAATAAATAATTCAATAAATGATAATGCATTTTTGGAAGAAAAATTTTTGAATGATATAGAAAAATGTTTCCCTAAGTGGCTGTAAAAATCGCATGTATAAATTACTTCATATTCATCATAATATTGTTTTTATTGATCATTCGAGAAGGTATGTGTGCGAAAATATTCATAACGAAGTTCTATTTATAGGTGTAAACAATGAAGAGAACGTTGCTAAGCTGAAGAAATATGGGATTGATTTTAAAATAATTGAAAAGTCAAAGGAAAACATAAAGTCTATTGTTGAACACGCTAATAAATTTCATGGTGTCGTTTTTAATGACCCAACCGAAATGGAAATTCAAATATTGCTTCAACTCAATCCAAAAATAAAAACGTTTTTAAAGCTTTTTGGAGCTGAATTGTATATGATATGCGCAGACAAATTTTTGAGTGAAAAAACTTGGCAACTGCAACCTAAAATACAGCCCACTTTAATTAATAAAATCAAGAGATTGTATCACTTTTTTAAAAGACAATTAAAAATACTGCTTAATAAAGAATATTCTGTAAAACTTGACAATCAAAAAATTATTTATCAAAGACTTGATGCTATTCTTATAATGAGTAAATACGAATATGATGATTTGAATAAATTATTTTACTTACCAAAACTCATTGAGCGTCAGTTTATAGACCAAATAAATGATATTAATGAATGTAAAGTAATTTCACAAAAAGAAAATAAAATCATTATTGGAAATAGTGGACATCGTTGGAATAATCACATTGATGTACTAGATATTATTAAGAATTCTGAGAATAAAGATAACATAGAGTTTCATTTGTTTTTCAGTTATGGCACAGAAAGTTTTTACTCACAGAAAGTAAAATCGTTAGCCCAAGAAATTAAACACACCTATCTTATTGAAGAATTTTTAGATAAAGATGAATTTGAATTAATATATACACAGGCCGCAGCATTGATAATTAACAGCTACCGTCAACACGCTGTTGGAAATATAATCGCGGCAATAAAATACGGCTGTAAAATTTATTTGAGCAAACGAAGCTCTACATATCATTGGTTACTTTCAAAAGGAATTATAATAAGTGAGATTGATAATTTGAAAAATGATATTGAAAATAAAAATATTAAGTTGTCTGTTGAGGAACAACAGCACAATATCGATTGCTTTGTAAAAGCCGTAAATGATTATCCCGTAAAAAAATTCATAAACAATGTTATTGCTGTTTTAGAAGAAAAATAAATGCTTTTTAACTCTCTAAATTTCCTAATATTTTTACCAATTGTTTTTTGCTTGTATTGGTTTGTTACCAATAAAAGTTTAAAACTGCAAAATATATTATTGCTC
>CAISTO010000369.1 GCA_903888395.1 uncultured Bacteroidota bacterium
ACGGTAACATTATATGTGCTTGATTCATTAAATAATGTCATTGACTCATCGAATCAAACTTTTAAAATAAACGCAAGTCCAAATGCTGTAGGAACAGTTACCAGAATAAATGCTGACTCGTTTTATTTTGTAAATAATTCGTTAAATGCCGATTATGTTTCTTGGAAAATGGGTAATAGCAGTTCCAATAATGCCGATCCGTTTGGTTTTAAATTTAGTGCTGTTGGGGTAATTCCTATCAAATTAATTGCTTACAAATCTAGTTGTACCGATACTTTTAAAGTAGAAGTAGATATTTGGAATACAAGTATCAATGAAACTAAAATGCAAAACAATGTAGTTATTTATCCCAATCCTTTTGACAATGAATTAAATATTTCATTTGAAAGTTTAGCAAACCAACAAGCGGTTTTAAGCATTTATAATGTATTGGGTCAACAAGTTTTTATCAATCGAATGAATACCAAATCGGGTGTAAATTTATTTAACCTAAATAATGTAAATAGCTTGGAAGGAAGTGGAATTTATTTTGTGAAACTAGCTATCGATAACCAAACTTATATATATAAAATAATGAAGAGCAACTAAGCATTTTGTTCGTTCATGGTTAAGTATCCTCACCAAACACCTGAAACGCTGGTTCACGCCTGTGGCGTGGACAAACCAACAAAAGCATAAATTATAAATAAACATTTACATTAGTTTTTATGAGTAGAAAGTACAAGTTTCATAACAAAGAAGGAATTTACTTTGTAAGTTTTGCTACTGTTTATTGGATTGATGTTTTTGTTAGAGAGCAATATTTTCAAATAATAATCGATAGTTTAAAATACAGCATTGAACATTTAGGTATGGAGTTATATTGTTGGTGCATAATGCCAAGTCATGTACATTTAATATTTAGTGCAAAGGATAATAATCCAGCTATTATTTTAGGGAAATTAAAAGAATTTACCTCAAAACAATTAAGTAAAGACATTTTGGAAAATCCACAAGAAAGCAGAAAAGAATGGATGCTTTGGATGATGGAAAGAGCCGCTAAAAAAAGTAGTAATGTAAAAAACAAACAATTTTGGCAACATAATAATAAACCAATAGAACTTTGGAGTAACGAAGTAATAGATCAAAAAGTAAATTATATACATAATAATCCTGTTGTTTCAGGCTTTGTTGAAGAGCAACATCATTGGCGTTATTCAAGTGCTAAAGATTATATTAGTGAAAAGGGTTTATTACCGATAAGTTTATTGTGGTAATACTTGCAAAAACCTTTACTCTGTTTTGTTACAGCCACACGCCACATGCGTGCGGTAGCCTTGGAACAAAACATGAAGCGCTGGTTCACGCCTGTGGCGTGGACAAACCAACAAAAGCATAAATTACCAAAACAAAACTCATATAGCACAAACGCATAAAATGATATTATATTTGAACGCTTTAAAAAGCATTTATTTTAAACAATAAAACAATGAAATTAGTAACATACATTCACAACAAAAGCAGCCTTTTAGGTATTATTCACGAAGGGAAAATTTGGAATTTAAAAGATTTAGATGCTTCCTTTCCTGATAAAATGCGCAAGTTTTTATTTGCTGGCGAAAGTGTAATGGAAAAAGCCAAAAACTGGGATACGCAAATAAAATTAGGTAAAGTAGATAAGCCTTTTGTGTTAGAAAACACGGTGGTGTTAGAAGCTCCCGTTCCCAATCCTACTTCGTGTAGAGATGGTTATGCATTTAGACAACACGTAGCCGCAGCCCGCAGAAATCGTGGTGTTCCCATGATTGAAGAGTTTGACCAATATCCAATATTTTATTTTACCAACCACAATGCCATTCAAGGGCCAGGACAAATTGATTGCATGCCCGATCATTTTCAAAAACTAGATTTTGAATTAGAAGCAGCCATTGTAGTGGGTAAAAAAGGTAGAAACATAAAGGCAAGCGAAGCCGATGCATACATAGCCGGTTACATGATTATGAACGACATGAGTGCGCGTACTTTGCAAATGGAAGAAATGTTATTAAACCTTGGGCCTGCAAAAGGAAAAGATTTTTCAACAGTAATAGGACCTTACTTTGTTACACCTGATGAATTAGAATCATATAAAGTTCCTGCTAAAGCAAACCATGTAGGAAATGCTTATAACTTAAACATGAAATGTTGGGTAAATGGTATTCTGGTAAGTGAAGGAAATGTAGCTGACATGGACTGGACTTTTGCCGAAATATTAGAGCGTTGTGCTTATGGTGTAGACATTCTTCCAGGTGATGTTATAGGAAGCGGAACAGTAGGAACTGGGTGCTTTTTGGAGTTAAACGGAACAGGATTATTGAACGATAAAAACTTTGAACCACAGTGGTTAAAAGATGGCGATGTGGTAGACATGGAAATTACGGGTTTGGGAAAATTAAGCAATACCATTAAAAAAGTAAACACTGATTTTTCATTATTAGCCTTAAAGAAAAAACCGCTAACAGCGTAGTTTTTTTAACAATAAAAACTTAAAAGGGATGAATGTTTAAAGCATTCATCCTTTTTTTATGGGTAACGATTTGGTGTTTTAAAAAATTTGGAAATGACTACATTAAATATAAATTTGTTTTTATTTTAATAAAAATTAGTAATCGGTTACAATATGTGACCCGCCAAACGAAGTGTGCTTATAAATGAACAATAAAAACAAGTGTTTTATGATACACAAAACACTTCAACCATGATAATATGATTTGGGAAGCAAAAATAGTAAAGCATAAAGGCGAAAGCAGAATAGCCGTGTATTTTGAAAAAAATGCGGAATGGATTACGCGTTTTAAAAAACAAGCAGATGCAAGGTGGAGTAATACTTTAAAAGCTTGGCATTTGCCCGATAATAAAGAAAACCGATTGAGGTTTAAATTGGATTTGCCAATTGTGTTAAGTGAAATACATATACAAAAAATAGCACAATTTAAACGATGGTTGAGTTCAAAACGATACAGTGCAAATACTATCAAAACTTACTCAGATGCATTACATACTTTTTTAAAATACTACCACGATAAGCCAATAGAACAAATTACCAACGAAGATGTGATTGCTTTTAACAACGACTATATTTTGAAAAATAAACTATCGGCATCTTACCAAAATCAAGTGGTGAATGGCGTGAAATTGTTTTTTAAAGAAATTCAAGGTGCAATAATAAATGCTGCAATAATTCACAGGCCTAAACGACCTAAACTACTTCCTAATGTGTTAAGTAAAGAAGAAGTTCAACTAATAATAAATGCAACAAACAATAATAAACATAGAGCAATGCTTTGTTTAATTTACAGTTGCGGTTTAAGGCGTAGCGAATTAATAAATTTACTTCCTCAACATATTGACAGAAATAGAGGCATTTTAATTATTAAACAATCGAAGGGAAGGAAAGATAGAATTACTCCTTTGCCACAGAAAATCATAGAAATGCTTGGTAATTACTTTAAAGAGTATAAGCCTGAAAAATGGCTTTTTGAGGGTCAAAAAAAAGGTGAACAATATAGTGAAAGAAGTTTGAATTTAGTGTTTGCACATGCTGTAGAAAAAAGTAAAATAATAAAGCCTGCCACTTTACATTGGTTAAGGCATAGTTATGCCACACACTTATTAGAAGGAGGAACTGATTTGAGATATATTCAAGAATTACTTGGACATAGCAGTAGCAAAACTACAGAAATTTACACGCATGTTAGTACTAAAAAAATAAGTGAAATAAAAAGTCCAATTGAAGATTTGGATATATAAAAATAATAGGTATGTTTGAATATAGAAACCTTCCTAAAACAACCCAATTTTGGATAGACATAGGAAA
>CAISTO010000370.1 GCA_903888395.1 uncultured Bacteroidota bacterium
AAAAAAGAAAAGGTAAAAAAAGAATTTAAGCTAATTAAACCAGACGACAGGGTTAAATTACTCGATGCAAGAATTGTATCAAATGGGATAGTCAATTATGATACTTTTAGAGAATATTTAATAGATAAAGATTATTTAGAAGATGGTTATGATAAAAGAACCTTTCAAAGAGATATTAAATTTATCAAGGAAAAATTAAAAGATAAATTCCCTGAATTACATGAAGAATATAGAGGTAAATTATTGATAAATAATAGAGTATTAATAAATAATAGAGCTGTAAATAATTACCACTACCAGTCTATTAATATAAATGGCATGGGTATCTGCGCATTCTCAGAAATAACTGAAGATGACTTTGATGACTTTATAAAAATACTCCGTTATAATCCTGATTTTTTTAAGTCAGAATCTAAATTAATTTATAAAAAAATTGAGGCTACCATACTTGAAAATCATGAATATGATCAGAGTAAAATAGCATGGAATCCAAGGACATTATTAGAAATTGGACTTAAAGAAGGTCAGCAAAATTTCTCTAAAATGCTGGATTATATTCTTGAACAAAAGCCCGTTAAAGCTAAACATTATAAAATGGTTGATGGCAAATTGAATGACAGACAATTTCTGCCTTTATTATTAAAAGAGCTAAACTCTGGCTGGAATGTAGGTTGGTATTTATTAGTGGCTGACTTTAAAGAGGGAGACAAAGAGATTAATGTTGATTTAAAAACACTTAGATTATATAACTTAGATTCTTTAAGTGAGATTTCAACTATCAATAAAAAAATCAAAATCAATATTCCAGAAAATTTCGACCCAAATGATTATTTTAAACACGCTATTATTGGCTTAACAAGACAAAATATATATAACAATGAATATGTACCTGAAAAAGTTCTTTTAAAAGTATTACCCAAACAAGATTGGGTTTATAAATATTTAGAAAAGTACCATTTACATCATTCTCAAGTAATAAATTACAAAAAAAATACTGTCGAATTATTTGTTGAATTAGATCTAGATTTAGAACTATTTCTCAAGAAATACTGTGATGTATTTGTAGTTGAAGAGCCAATATCTTTGAGAAATAAACTTAAAGAAACATTTATAAAAGTAATCGCCAATTATAACAATTGAGCGATTCAATCAAATGAATAAACATATGAAACCACATAAAAACAGTTTACCCGAACAAGTAATTGGAAAAACATTGGATAATTATTTGGCAAAAGGATATTATAGAATGGTGCAGTCTGTTTTTACAACAGAATGTATTCATGGCGAACATGGAAATATGCTGGATTGTTTTTGGCTTAGAACATTGGTTAATGAAATAAATCCAATTAACACGCATAAAATATTTATAAAAAATAAAAAATTCAGCATTAGCATTGGTGAAGCAAAATATAATGAGGAAATAGATCAATTGTATGCATTGTACCTTGAATCAATTAGCTTTAACGCCCCTGAAAATGTTCAAAATGTAATGTTAAATTCAGAAAAGAAAGCAGCGTTTGATACTCAAATAATAGAAATAAGAGATCACGAAACCCTAATCGCTGTTGGTTATTTTGATTTGGGGGAAAATTCAATAATGGGAATATTGAACTTTTACAATCCACATTATAAAAAATACAGCTTAGGTAAATTACTCATCCTTCTAAAAATTGACTACGCACAAAAGAACAAATTCAAATATTATTATACTGGATATATAGTTTTAGGTTGTAACAGCTTTGATTATAAATTATTCCCAAGCATTGATGCCATTGAAGTATTTATCCCAGAAAAAAACTATACCTGGGAAAGATTCAATAATTTAGGGAAAGAAGGCTTAAAGGAATTTGGGTTTTCTTACAATATTTTAAAAGAACTCAATGATATTCCTTTTGATGATTTCAACTTGCCATAAATCCTTTTATTTTAACAAATTTATAAGGTTTTATTCTTTTTTCTTCATCGCAATAAGCGGATACCATTTCATAGGTTGGAACGGTTCCATTTAATATGGAATTTATTTCAATTTTTCGGGCAATATTATCAATTTCACCACCCGATAACTGGTAGTTTAAAGCTAACTGATGGCAATAATTACTGGGTAGGCTATCTAACTTTAATTGAAATATTTTTGCCCTAATCAATTGGTCAGGTTTTTTAAAGTTCATTTTAAACAAAAACCTTCTTGAAAAGGCATCATCTTGATTTTCGGGTAAATTGGTTGTTGCAAATAATATTCCATCAAAATTCTCTAATTCATCTAATAAAATATTGATCATTTCATTCTCTGTATTGGCAATTGATGACGATTCATTAGAACTTTTTCTGCTTGCAAATAATGAATCACATTCATTTATAAATAATATAGGCGTGATTTTATTTGCTTTTTTTATTTTGTAATAATTGTTAAATATTTCTTTGACTTTCTTTTGGCTTTCGCCATACCACATCGATTTTGTATTACTTAAATCTAATTTTACAATGTCTCTTTTTGTTGTTCTTGCTATTTGCAAAACAGATTCAGTTTTGCCAGTTCCTGGATCTCCATGGAATAATACTGTTACCCCAATAGCAAGTTTTTTTTCTAATAATCGTTTTTGTATTTTATTAAATTCAGTTTCCTGTAATGCATTGGAAATGGTATTAAATTGATTGGTTTCACCTGCTGAAAATAACAATGTTTTTGCTGCTATTTTTCCATGCTTTATGACCCCTTCAACTTGTGTGATTTCAGAATTTAAGAACAATTTGATATCTTGTTTTTCTAACAATTCTATGGTCTTAGGTGAAAGGTTTACGATGGTACTAAACACATAACTATCAATATGATTCAATACCAGCCAGTTCTTTTTAATTAAAGCATTCTTTTTATTGATAAAATTTTGAATTGCATTAATTTGTTCCGATTTGGATTGATAAACCAATTTTATAAAATCAAATAATTTCAAATCTTCCTCTCCCGAAATCAAATCCCAAATACATAAGAACAATAATAGTTTATCTTCAACAATCAAATTGTCCTTTTCCACCTTTTTTACCAATATCAATTTGCGGTTATTATTGATTAATTCTGTAATTTGTAACAAACCATTTGCCAATGATATATTTTTACTTTTTATGTTCATGGCAATATCATTTGCTTGACTTAAAAAATCAACAGTGTTTTCCTTTTTTTTAACTTCAACTGCAGATGTTAGCCTATCTCCTTTACTTATTTTCTCAATTACTTCAATTGGTATAGCATAACTATATTCATTGGCAAATTCGCCTCTTCTTTGCTTATTTATTTTCGTTATTATCTTTTTATTTTCTAATGATAAGAAATCATTTTTAAAGGCACCTATTTTTAATGATGAGCTACTCATATAGCGAGCCATTTCAGGCATTTCCACCCCCGATTTATTAAAGGAAAATAGATAGAGAATTGACATCCAAAACGCTTCCGAAACTGAAATAGAATAATATTCACTTAAAAATTCTAGATTTGGTTTTATTTCATCTAGCTCAATTGTTTTTTTATTGAAATTACAGCTTTCTGCTTTTTCAGCCACACTGATTAAATAATCTTCGGGTTTGTAATTGATTTTAGTTTCCATTATTATATTTTATTGCAAACCTAATACCACTAAACGACATTTTTTGTCGTTATGCAATGAAATGATATCATTTAAATTGGAATGTCCCTAATAATAACCGCTAGCGTTGTTTGACTTTGTAATATTGTTCTTTCTGCTTGGGGCAATAAGGTGAATTGATTGAAAAAGTGGTATGTCGGAAATTCCGAACTACTGCCGAAACAGAATTTTCTAAAATTTAGAAATTATTAAATTTGTCCAGTTTTTTTGCTAATAAACTGGACAAATAAATTATCTTTGCACTACAATAAAAACAATGAAAACTACTAAGTACATATCTATTACCATAGATAGGCTCCCCAGAGGCTATGTATTCACCTATGACGACTTTACTACTGAGGTCAACCAAAAACAAGCATTAATAAAAGCCCTTAATAGGATGGTTGCTAGTGGCAAAATTGCCAAACTATCAAAGGGCAAATATTACAAACCTGAAAATACACCATTTGGCAACTTGCAACCCAATCAGGCACAAGTAGTAAAAGATTTGCTGGAAGAAAACGGAAAAATAACGGGCTATCTAACTGGTTACAGTATTTATAATCAATTGGGCTTAACCACACAGGTTAGCAACACCATACAAATTGGTAAAAATCAGGTAAGACCTAATTTTAAAAGAGAACGCTATACCATTGCTTTTGTGAAGCAAAAAAACACCATCACCAAAGAGAATATTCCTTTGTTGCAGTTACTGGATGCTATTCGATACATAAAAAAAATACTAGATGCCAATATAGAAGCATCTTGTAAGCGATTTTTAGCCATTATCAAAAACTTAACGGACAAAGAAGTTAATAGCATGGTTCGCTTGGCATTAAAATATCCACCTGCCACAAGGGCATTATTAGGTGCATTGTTAGAGCAACTAAAACAAGAAAATACAACGGAACCGATTTTCAAGTCATTGAACCCAATTACCAAATATAAACTAACAGGTGCGGAGAAAGCGTTATCCACCACCGAAAAATGGAACATAATATGAAGCTGCACGAAAATATAACCTTATTCAGACAAGCTGTTCAGTTTACGGCTGACCAAATGAAAATCCCTGCCATTTATATAGAAAAAGACTATTGGGTTACATATGCTTTATTTACCATTTTCAATAATGAAATTGGCAAGGACACCGTATTTAAAGGTGGGACGGAACTATCCAAATGTTACAATATAATAGAACGCTTTTCGGAAGATATTGATTTGGTAATATTGAGAAGAGAAGGAGAAACAGACAGCAAGTTAAAATCAAAATTAAAAGTAATAAGTACGGTTGTAGAAGCTGTATTACCCGAAGTTGCCATTGAAGGCATTACCCATAAAATTGGAATGAATCGAAAAACGGCACACACTTACAACAAAGAATTTAAAGGCGGTTACGGACAAATAAGAGATGTTATCATTTTGGAATCTACATGGTTGGGATATTACGAACCTTATACCACCAAAAGCATCGTTTCATTTGTTGGTCAAATGATGCTAGATAATAAACAGTCTGA
>CAISTO010000371.1 GCA_903888395.1 uncultured Bacteroidota bacterium
ACCAATAAATACAGGCAATTTAAATAAAAGCTTATTAGGTTTGTTAATTGATGTTCAAAAAGAAAATGAGGAAGTTTTATATTATAATAAAAAACAGATAATTTCTACAATTGGTTGTAATAACTGGGTAATTAAAGCACGAACAATATTTGAGACCAATCCTGAACAAGTCGTTTATTTAGATTCTACTGAAATTCTATTTGAAAAAATAATTTCAGGGGATACTATTAATTGTATCTCAACATCTTCTTTTTTTATAAATAATGCAATATTTGTAACTGCAAAAATTAAATGGGCTCCAATAGTTCCAATAACAATTGAGTTTTATGAAGATAAAAAACTATTAATTGAAAGAGATTTCAATTTGAAGTATTATTAGTTAAATTATTATCAAATAAAAAAATATGAAAAAAATACTGTTTATACTACTTTCTTTAAATTTCTTGCTATCTGTTTCTGCTCAAGAAATACAAACATGTCAAATAATTTGGCAAACTGAAAATTTAAGTACTCGCACTTTTAGTAATTCTGATAAAATTTACTTTGCAGAAAATTTAAAAGCATGGTCTTTGGCATCAGAAAAGCAAATTCCAGCTTGGTGTTTTTATAATTTTGATCCTTCAACGGAATCCCAATATGGTATTTTTTATAACACGTTTGCAATAAATGATGAAAGAAATTTGGCTCCAAATGGTTGGGCAATACCTACTGAATTAATGCTGCGTAATCAATTAAAATATATTGCTGGATTTCAAGGCTTAGGTCAGGTTTTTATTGATAAAAACAAAATTTTAAATTGCAATTCGTGCAAAAATTATGCATTGTTAAATAATGACGGGTTTTTTGATAATAATGTAATTTGTTTGGGAATGAAAGATAAAAAATACTTAACTATAACTCCTAAGGGTTTAATTAAAATGAATGGATACAATAATTGGGGGGAAGGCTTCCAAATAAGGTGTGTGAAATTACAAGAGAATTATAAAAGTGAAACAATAAAATTTGAAATACCAACCGTAAACATTGATGGTAAAATATGGATGACTAAAAATTTAAGAGCAAAGACTTTTCAAAATGGTGATTCAATTAAATTTGTTTCAAATAGTGATGATTGGGTATTAGTTAATGAAAAAAATATTCCAGCATACTGTTTTAAAGATTTTGATTCAATTAATGAGTATGACCATGGATTTTATTATAATTATTCAGCGATAAAAGATGCCAGAAGTTTAGCACCTAAAGGATGGAGAATTAACACAAAAAAGGACTGGGAATCAATCCAAAAAAAATATGCTGATACAATGTCTTTTGTGCAAGCAATAGTGAGTGATAAATACTATCCAAATGCGAATAATAGTTCAGGGCTTAATCTTTTACCTGAGAGTAGAGTAAATTTATATGGAATGTTCACAGGGGTCTCTCTTATTTGGTGTCCTTCAAATGATTTTACAACAAATGCAATATACTATTCTTCTGACTCACAACCTTCAGATGGTACAATTTTTTACCATTCACAAGAAGATTATACTTCAGGTCTTCCTGTACGA
>CAISTO010000372.1 GCA_903888395.1 uncultured Bacteroidota bacterium
CCATGTAGCAATAAAAAAATTAAAAAAAAAGAACAACTTGAACAAAAAGAGTTCATTATAGAAAATCTTGAATTTAATAATGAACTGGGTAAATATCGTATTGAAATCATTGGGAATTTAAAAAAATCTGAAAAGAATAATAGTCATATAAGGAAAGTAAAGAATCAAAAAATAACAATTAGAAATGTCTTTAATTTTAAAAATACAACTCAAGCTAATAAAGTATATTCAAAAGGAAGATTATTTAATGCTGCCCAATCAATAAATTGGAATGTAAATGATATAAAAAAAGTTTATATCATTTCAGCATTATTCGGAATTATTAGAGCTGATAATTATATCCCTTTGTATGATTTTGCTATGACAGATGAAATAGATGGGAAAAAGAATTACGCTAAAAAATATTGGAATAAAAAATTAGATGGAATTATAAAAAAATTAGTTGAAGATGGAAATGTTGTATTCAATTTATTAAGTAAAGAATATTTGGATTGTATCGATAAAAAAGTAATCGATATATTAAAAATTCAAACAGTTTTGGGCAACCCAGAGATTGATATTAAAAAAAACGATAGAAACAGTCAATCTATAAAAAGAGGAAAATGGCTTAAACACGATTTGAATATTTAGTTATTAATATCCTATTTAATGAATTAATAGCCTTTTTTATAAACGACAAAAAATGTCGCTGACGAATATACCTTTGTTTTAAAATATATCAAATTATGAAAACATTAGTAATACATCCAAGCGACCCATCTACTACTTTTTTAACACCTATTTACTGCAATATTCCAGCTGAGGAATTGACATTGATAACAGGTGGTATTAATAAAATGGAGTTAATAGAATTGGTAATAACACACGAAACGATTATTTTTCTCGGACATGGTTATACACAAGGATTATATGCCTTAGGAAAATTTAAAGAAATGGGCTATACCGATTTTATCATAGACAAGCAACTTGTGCCTTATTTGACTGATAAAAAATTAATAACTATATGGTGCTATGCTAAAGAATTTATTGACGCTACAAATTTAAAAAATGTATATACCTCAAACATGTTTTGTTCAGAGGTAGCTGAATGTAATTACGTGGGGCTGAAAAATACCAATCAAGCTATGGTAGATGAGAGCAATTTGATTTTTGGAATTACCCTAGGAAAATTCATTCATTTAGAACCAAAAGAAATACACGAAGCCATGCAAAAAAGTGAATACGCAGCACTGGTGAAAAGTAATATTGTAGCAGCATATAATATGGAAAGACTAAGTTATATAAACAAATATTAAGTATAAAAAACTATGAGACCAATATTATCTAAAACTACTTATATGTATGGATTACAATGTGCAAAGCGTTTGTATATGAATAAATTCCATAAGACATTAGCAAATGAAGAAGATGAAATAACACAATCCATTTTTCAAACTGGAACTGATGTTGGAGAATTGGCACAACAACTATTTCCAAATGGAGTAAATGCACAAGGTGATGAGGAATTTCATAGTGATATTACAGTTTTAAAAACGGATGAATTATTGCTTACTAATAATATTATTTATGAAGCTGCATTTATTTATAATGAGGTAATTTGTGCGGTAGATATTTTGGTCAAAAAAGGAGATGAGTATTATGCCTATGAGGTTAAAAGTACTACTAAAGTAAAGCCTCAGCATATAGAAGATGCTGCTTTACAATACTATGTTTTGAAAAACTGTGGACTAAAAATAGCTGATTTTAGCATTGTTCATTTTGATAGTTCATATGTAAAAATTGGCGCAATTAGTATTGATAAATTATTTAAAGCTACATCGGTTTTAGAAGAAGTTGGGGATAAACAAAGTTCCATTGAAACCAATATTGAAGCAATGAAATTGTTATTGCAACAAAGTGAAATTCCAATAAAAGAAATGGGTAAACAATGTTATACTCCTTATGATTGTAATTTTTCAAGACATTGTAAATCCTTATTACCAACAGTTGAAGAAATAGAAGTTATTCCTGACAATTCCATTCAAGTTGAAAAAGATTTATGGAATGATTTTACAAGTAGTATTCAATACCCACTGTATTATTTCGATTTTGAAACAATCATGTATGGTATTCCAGTTTTTGATTATTCGAGACCTTTCCAGCAAATATCTTTTCAATATAGTTTGCACGTTCAAAATGAACTAGGTGGAAATATATTACATTTTGAGTTTTTAGGCAATGGAAATGATGACCCAAGAGAAACTTTAATAAAACAGCTAATCATAGAATTAGGTACTATCGGAACTGTCTTTGTTTGGAATGTTACATTTGAAAAAGATGTGTTGAAAAAATTAGCTATTGATTTTCCCCAATATGCAGTTGGAATAAATTCAATTATTGATCGTTTGGTAGATTTGATGCCGCCATTCAGACCAAATAAAACAGTATTTAGCGAAGCATTTAATGGCAGTTATTCTATTAAAAAAGTGTTGCCTATTGTGGTTCCTGAATTAAGTTACAACGATTTAATAATTCAAGAAGGCGGAACTGCAAGTTTTAAGTATGGACAAATGAATAATTTAAATGAAGCTGAAAAGGAATTATTGCGGATAGATTTATTAGAATATTGTAAGAGGGACACTTTTGCAATGGTGAAAATTTTTGATAATATCAATGCATTGATTTAAAGTAAATAAAAATAATATATTTGAAAAGTGTGTAAAAATGCATCCATATAAACAAGTTACCTACAACCATAACAGACAGTCCGTAAAATGACAAACAGTACAGAAACAGAATTAAAAGAACTAATGCTTGATGAAGACTTTACAAGTTTGCAAAATCTTGTAAATGAAGAAGTCAATCTAATGGACATTTTAAGAGTATCTCATAAAGAATTGCAACATTCAAATTTTTTGGCTTGGTTTTTCAATCCGACAGAAAGCCATAATTTGGGCGACTTTGCTCTCAAAGAATTTATCAAAATCTACTTTAAAGAAAATCAATTTCAAAATTTAGGTAACGAAACGGGTTTATCTGTTTTTGATTTTGTTCAACTTGACTTCGATGACTTAGAAATAAGAAGAGAATATAAAAACATTGACCTAATTTTCTTATCACGACAAAATGAATTTTGTATTGTCATTGAGAACAAAATTTATTCACCAGAGAAAAAAGGACAACTTGAAAAATATAGAAAGCTCATAGAAAGTGAATACCCAGACTTCAAACACAAAATCTATATTTATTTGTCGCTTTACGACCAACAAATTTCCGAAAGTGAACAAGATAATTATGTTCAACTTAATTATGAACACATAATTAAACTTATAGAACAAGTAATTTCAAGCCAACGATTAAAACTTGCAGACAAAACTCGTTTTGTTTTTGAACAATATCTACAAACATTAAAATCTATGCTGAACAAAAATGAAGAAATAGAAAAAGTTGCTCAACAACTTTACAAAAAATACAAATCTGCTTTTGACCTTGTTTTTAAGTATTCTGTCCCGACAGACAGCAGTGAAATTTGGAACAAAATTCAAAACCTAATTTCAAGCGAAAAATCAATCAAACCTTTTCAAAGTAGCAAGACTTATATTCGTTTTCAACCTAACTATTTGTATGACAACTTACAAACATTAAAAGATGTTGGGCTTGTTTCGCAAACAGACGACCTAACCGACAATTGGATGTTTCTTTTTGAATTCAATTTAAGAAATAATCAAGTAACATTTGACTGCAAAATTGGACTTGGCGAACAAGAAGCTAGAGAAAAACTTTATGAGATTTACAAAAAAAATAATGATGTATTTACAAAGGTAGTTAAGGCAAACGGACTTTTAAGACCCCAATGGCACCAAGCATTTCAAAAACAAATTTTAACAAAAACAGACATTGAAAAATACTTTGAAAATGACAATAACGACATTGAGCAAATTGTAGAGAAGCGGTTTAGAGAACTAATAGACAAAGATTTACCAAAAATAATTGAACGTATAAACCAAGAAATAAAAAATGGCAGCAGGTAACACTGGTTTGGTAAAAGTATCGGTTCAGTGCTCCGCAGACACATTTATGCTGTAAAGCACGCCCATCTGCAAAACCCTATTCAACACAAAAAAAACTATTATAAAAAACAAACTATATATATGAACGAAATTATTTGCCCACATTGTAACAAAGTATTTAAAGTAGATGAAGCTGGTTTTGCCGATATTTTAAAGCAGGTTAGAGACCATAGATTTGAAGAAGAAATACAACAGCGATTAGCCATTGCTGAAAAGGAAAAAGAAAATGCAGTTAAACTTGCTGAAGCGAATCTTAGAAGTTCATTGCAAGAAAATTTAGTAAAAAAGGACAAAGAAATAATTGCACTGCAAGCTAAAAATCAACAAGATCTTTCATTACAGTTAGCAGATAAAACGGCTGAAATTGCTGAAATGTTATCTAAAATACAGAAGGCTGAATTAGAGACAAAACTTAAAGTTACTGAAGCTGTTCAAAAAATAGAAAAAGAAAGAGACTCTTTAGCAAGTGATTTGAAAACTAAAGAACTAGAAAAAATAAGTCTTGAAAACTCACTAAAGCATCAGTATTTAATAGAATTGCAAACTAAAGATGCAATTATAAAATACAAGGAAGATGAGATAGCTCGTGTAAAAGACTTTAAGCAAAAGCTATCGACTAAAATGATAGGTGAAACGCTTGAACAACATTGCGAAATAGAGTTTAACAAACTTCGTGCAACTGCATTTCAAAAAGCCTATTTTGAAAAAGACAATGATTCAAAGTCGGGGAGTAAGGGTGATTTTATATACAAAGAAAAGGATGATTCGGGTAATGAAATCATCTCAATCATGTTTGAAATGAAGAATGAGGGAGATGAAACTGCAACGAAAAAAAGAAACGAAGATTTTTTAAAAGAACTAGACAAAGACCGCACAGAAAAGAAATGTGAATATGCCGTGCTGGTTTCACTTCTAGAAACAAATAATGAGCTTTATGACTCAGGGATTGTCGATGTGTCTCACAAGTACAACAAAATGTATGTGGTGCGCCCAAATTTTTTTATACCTATTATTACTTTACTTCGTAATGCTGCCATGAATTCTATGCAATATAAATCAGAACTTGCTTTGGTAAGAAGTCAGAATATAGATATCACCAATTTTGAGGATAAAATGAATACTTTTAAAGATGGATTTGCAAGAAATTATGAAATAGCAAGTCGTAAATTCAAAGATGCCATTGACGGTATAGATAAAACAATAAAAGAATTAGAAAAAACCAAGGTATCATTGTTATCATCGGAAAATAACCTGCGACTTGCAAATGAGAAAACAGAAGATTTAACCATTAAAAAATTAACTCATAACAACCCAACCATGAAGTCAAAGTTTGATGATTTATTGGATAAAACTAAAATAGAAAAATAAATGAGAATAAGACATCCAAGTTATAGAGTAAATGGGAAAATTATTATTGAGTATAAAGGTACAAATATAAACCCATTTTATTGTTCATCTAGTATCGAAAATGTTGTTTTGTATAGTCGACTTGAAATTTATCACTCTACTAATGATTTTGTATTAGAATTTAAAATTCAAGATGGTACGAAAGTAAGGTACTGTGTTTCATCCAAAAATATTTATTTAGAAGAAAATAATGATTGGGTATTTTTTGAAGAATCTAAATTTATTAAGTGTGAAATATTGCAAAATGATGGTAGTATTTATTTTTTAGGTTGTTTTAGTTTTATTAAATTTTTGGATTTAGGTTTTGCTATCAATGAAACATATTCATTTACTGCTTTTTTTGATAAAAATAGTAACTTTACTGGTAGTTTAATCAAAGAGCTTAGCCATGCAAAATTAATTTAATAAAATACCAAATTCATAAAACAATCTGAATAAAAATGATTTTACCAATATTAAATGACTTTAAATCAAAATTTGAAAGACGATTCTTCGAACAATCGATTTTAAATCTTGGAGAAGATTCTGTTAGATATGATTTTTTTATTGCATTGATGAATGGGTTAAATCTTGGTTCTCACCAAATCCAAGTAGAATATCCAATTCATCAAAAAGCATTTGAATTTAATCAGAATCCAAACTCGAAAAGAAATGAAAATCCACAATTAGACCTTTATTACAATCAAAATAATTCAGCAATAACAGTTGAATTTGGATTATTCAAAAAAAACAGCAATCCAAATGGGTCAATTAATGTTACGGAAAAAGTATTCAAAATGCTTAATGACATGCTCAGATTATCTTTAAATAAAATCTATATGCCAAACGATTCATATTTTATATGTATTGCAGATAGTAAGATATTAGGATCAAAAATGACAGGTAATATTTTACCCATTTTCCCCGCTGAAAATTATTTATTCAGTTATATAGAACTGAATAAATGGATAAAATCAAAAAAAACTGCAAATGATGTATTTGATAAAAGGTTTGTAGTTAAAGCAAATAATTTAGAACATGTTATAAAAGCAAAATTAATTTACAATCAACAAATTGTGAATCCTGCCAATGATATACTACCTATGAATAATTTAGAAACTAGAATCCTTGTTTATAAAATTGAATAAAACCGTAATTGAATTTTTATTTTTCAATTTAAAACAAATAAGATAGAGAAAGACAATATTTAAGATAAGTCAGAACAGATTTGAAAACATAACTAATTGAATTTTAAAGAATTTAGGCAGTTAAAATCAAGATAGACAAAGACAGAAAATGAAGACAGCCAACTCCATTTAAGTATCCTAACTTAATTTAACAATTATTACGAACACTTAGTAAGCAATCTATGAACTTGATTAGGTGTGAAATTTTTGCCATAAATAGTTTTGTGATAAAAATTCACGCCATTCTTGAAGCCGCTGATATGTTATTTGCTATATTCCGACAGAAAATAATCCGACTTAGGTAAAATAAAAGTTTCATTATAACGAAACTTGTATTATATTTGTAGAAATGATAATTGTAACGAATGGATAAACTTTTTGAAATCCTATTTTTAGACGAGGCATTTGAATTTTTGAGTGGTTTGGAACGGAAACATTACGAAAAAATACTTTATAACATTCGTAAATCTCAAGTAGAACTTGATCCAGAAATTTTTAAAAAACTCTCGGATGACATTTGGGAATTTAGGACGCTGTATCAGGGTTTACAATATCGACTGCTTGCTTTTTGGGACAAGACTTCATCAATTGATACTTTGGTTGTTTCGACACACGGATTTGTCAAAAAAAGAAGTAAAGTTCCAGACAATGAAATTCAAAAAGCAGTTAATATTAGGGCAAAATATTTAGCAGACAAACAATCAAAAAATAAGAAAAAATGAAAGCATATACTTTAGATCAAGTGCAAGACAAACTTATTGGTAAAATTGGGACACCTGGACGTGACATATTTGAATATGAACTTCAAATGGACTTAATTGGTAAAGCCATAAAGCAAACACGACAAGAAAGACATTTGACACAGGAAGAACTTGGAAAACTAATTGGTGTTCAAAAAGCCCAAATTTCAAGACTTGAAAACAATGCAAGTAATGTTACAATGGACACTTTGATAAAAGTTTTTACAGCATTA
>CAISTO010000373.1 GCA_903888395.1 uncultured Bacteroidota bacterium
ATTTTATTTTATTATGTTTTTTATGCTTTGCAAATTAAATATTTTATTTAAAAATGAAAGTTTTGAAATAAAAATTTGATTACTTTTTTGATTTATTTTCATTCCGCATTCCGCAATCCGAATTTCGCATTTATTTTTTAGTTCATATTCATTTTAGGAAACCTAAAAATTTCACTGTCATGAATGAGCGTCCCATTTATTCTAAAAGTTATGAATTCATAAATGGGTAATTGTTCCATTAAGCGTGCTGTTTCTGCTTTATTGTCAGTATTGAAAATGATCCAACCTTTGGTTCTACTTTCATTGATGGTATAACTTTGAATTTTTCCTTGATTAATTAATAAGTTGATAAAAGCCCTGTGACTAGGGATTTTACGCATAAATTTTTCATCAATTTCTTCAGGCAGTTTTATTTCAACTATAAATACCATAATTTATTTCTTTTTATTTCAAATATAAGTAATCACATTTGTCAATTGCAATGCCAAACAAAATTAAACATACAAAACTAATCAAAGAGAAAGCAAAACAATTGGGTTTTAGCTTTTGTGGCATCAGTAAAGCTGAGTTTTTATTGAGCGAAGCGCCCAAATTAGAAAAATGGTTAAAGGAAAATAAGAATGGCAAAATGGCTTATATGGAAAATCATTTTGACAAAAGATTAGACCCAACACTTTTGGTTGAAGATGCTAAATCGGTGGTAAGTTTAATGTATAATTATTTTACACCTAAAAATCAATTGGATTCATTTGCACCTAAAATTTCAAAATATGCATATGGTGAGGATTACCATGATGTAGTAAAAGAAAAACTAAAAGAATTATTGTTATTTATTCAATTAGAAATAGGCGAAGTGAGTGGAAGGTGTTTTGTGGATTCCGCACCAATTTTAGAACGTGTTTGGGCTGCTAAAAGTGGTTTGGGTTGGATTGGTAAGAATGGAAATTTAATTAATAAAGGAAATGGTTCTTTTTACTTTTTGGCAGAACTTATCATAGATTTAGATTTAAATTATGATGGAGTTGTAACTGATCATTGTGGCACATGTTCAGCTTGTATTGATGCTTGTCCGACACAAGCAATAGTAGCGCCAACAATAGTAGATGGAAGTAAATGTATCAGTTATTTTACCATTGAATTAAAGGAAGCCATTCCAACTTCAATGAAAGGAAAATTTGATAATTGGGCTTTTGGATGCGATGTTTGCCAAGATGTTTGTCCATGGAATAAGTTTTCAAAACCACATCAAGAACCAAAATTTGAACCCAATGAACAACTATTAAATATGAATCACCAAGATTGGCAAGAAATTACTGAACAAGTATTCAGCCAATTGTTTAAAAAATCGGCTGTAAAAAGAACCAAATACAACGGTTTGAAAAGAAATATTGACTTTATAAGAAATACCGAAAGCTAAATCATGATAAAAATATACAAATACTTCATTTATATAATTGTAAGCAATTTTTTGTTATTGCATTTTGTAACTGCACAAGATAAAAATCCAATAAATAATAAGAAAAAAAAGCCTATTAAAATTGAAGAATCAAAAAAATTATTGCTCCATAAAATGGATCCTGACAATTTTAATTTTGGTGTAGAAATAGGAGGGAACTTCAATTTAATTGGATCGCAATTTGGAAATTATGTAGGGAAATCTCAACCAAGAATCAGCATATTTTTCACAAAACCTGTAAGTAAATATTATATCAATAGTTTTATCAGTTTATGGGATTTTGCGGTAGAACCTGTAGCTTTAAATTTAATTAGTTGTAGAGAAAATACAATAGACAATCAATATGGCGGTTATTATTATGATCCTTCTTTTGCTTTGCATTTAATTCCCGATAGAAGTAGTTCTGATTTAAGAATTATACTTGGAGTTAGGCCTTCTTATTTACTTTATAGTTATTCCGAAATTTTAGAAAATGGAGAATATCGTTTATCACAAAGTGGTGTAGCTACCAATAAAAATAAAGCAGGCGACATCGATATATCTGGTATGTTAGGTTTAAGTCTTAAGTTCAGTAAAATTGGTTATTTCGACATCAAATATACACATAGTTTTACCAATCAAAATAATATCAATTACGTTCAAGGTAGGCCAAGTTTAATAGAATTTGGAATTCGTTTAAGTGCGGTGCAAATTGGTAAGGCCTTGTTTGATATTGATGCTGAAACACAAAAACAAGTAGTAAAATTAAGTAAAGGAACATTATTAGTAATGCTTCCAACACCAAATCAAAATGAAGTAAATTCATTGCAAAATGCAGGAAGAACAAATGAAATCAGAGAGCTTTTTTATCAACAGGAATTAACAAATAAAATGGTCATTGAAAAATTTACTAAAGATTTTAAATTTAGTAAAGTGCTATTTTTCTCTGATTCATCTGCCAATAAAATAACCAATAAAAATTTCACAAATGTATTTGTGGATGACAATATGAATACAATTTCAACTCCAGAAACATTTGATACAACAAACTTTTTTATTGCATCGTTTTGTGAAGATGTATCGGAGTTTGCTAATAGATTTACCTATGGTTTACATGTATATGATGTAAAAATGCAAGCTTTACCTAGTCCGTTTAATGGATTAAAAAACGACATGGGTTTATATCCTGGAGGCGATATAATTACCTATATGCGCAAGAAAAAAGCATTGTTTTCTATCGGTGAATATGAAAGAGTAATTAGGAAATTTAACGATAGGTTATTGAAAAAGAAAATGGAAGTTTTGGAAGATTAGTGGAGAGGAAGTATGAAGTATGAAGTATGAAGTATGAAGTATGAAGTATGAAGTATGAAGTATGAATGATGAAGTATGAATGATGAATGATGAAATTGAGATGAGCGCTGGGAGTTGAGAAATGAGCGTTGAGAGCTGAGAAATGAGGGTTATGATACATAAACACCTCTTTTACATAAACACATAAACACTTCAACTCCCGATTTATCGGGACAACAATTTTAACCTTATTTCACCACAGCATCCATCCAAACAAATTCACCATTTTTGAAAAGGAAAATATCATCACCAATGGTAAATTCTAAGCCGTTTACCAATGTTTTCATATCCAAATCATCGTTGGTTGTATGAATGCTTCCTTTTGTTTGATAAGCAATTTTCAAATATTCAGAATTAATACCTTTGGCAGTTCCACAAATAATTACATGAATTGGCTTTTTAATTCTTTTCAATAAAGACATATCTCTTACAGGGCTATCATCTGCTACTAAAACAATATCGCTATAACCTTTTAAAGTGGTTACAGCCTTATAAACGGCTTCTAAATCGTTTTCAGCATCGTCACCACCTTGGCGATCTCCACCTTTTTTGCGTGTTTCATCTACATCTTTCTTAAATTTCTTAAAATCTTTTGCTTCAAAACAATAAACACCACCAACGGAACCTGCTTTTTTTAATTCATCAGCCAACTCGCCACCATCATTAAATAAAGTATAGTACATAATTTTTTCACTTTCATAATTTTGCTTATACCAAATAAGCAATTGACCAATATATGGAAACATACTTCCGGTCATATCTACTACCATCGAAATTTTTCTCCATTGCGTATTTCGCTTAAAAGTTTTAAAAATAGTTGAATCTTTTAGTTTATATTCACCTGATAAAAACTTGTCGAACTTAATGGTAGTAATGGCTTCCTTTGTTGGAGCTTCATAAGTAACATAACCTTTTTTGTCATAATGGGCATATGAACCAACTAATTCACCTTTAGCAAAATTACCTTCTGTAAGCATAAATCCAGCTTCATCGTAGCAGCGTTCGTAACCATTTTTAACTCCATCTTTAAATATTTCTTCACATCGTGTACTGCAATTTGGAAAGAAAGAAACACTTGGACCTTCCAAAACTCCATTTTTAAAAGTGTTGCTTAGTTCAATACAATCTTGTGCATCAAAAAATTTAATTTCAATGCCTTGTTTTTCATTATTTTCATAAAAAACCTCGTATTTTAAATCATCGTTAGGCCAATAATAACGCCAAAAACCTTGTTTTTTACCTTCAATTGTTACATTGATGGTATCTAAATCGTGAAGTGTAAAAGATTGGCTAAAAACTGGACTTATTAGCACAGTTAAAATAATATATATTGATATTTTTCTTAAAATATTTTTCATTAAAAAAGTAAAATTTAGTTATTATTAATCAAAGAATTTAATTTAATTTCATGATTAATTATTGTGGTAATATCTTCATTTGATTCAATCAAATAACCTTTAACACCTGCATCATTTGCACAAGTAATGTCTCGTTCTTTGTCGCCAATAAAAAAACTTTTAGTAACATCTACATTGTATTTCGCAATGGCTTTTTCAACCATTAAACTACCAGGTTTTCTACAAATACAATTACTTGTAATTGGATGATGTGGGCAATAGTATATTTCAGTAAATTCAAAACCATGTTTTTTACATTCATGCTGTAAAAAATCATGCATTTTTTTTAATGTTTCATGTGTATAAAATTGCTTTGCAATACCCCCTTGATTGGTAATTACAAACAATAAATAACCTTCATTGTGTAAATTTTTTAAATTTTCGAAAATAAATGGCAACAATTTAAAATCATCAATTTGTTTTATATAGTCCCCAATTTCAAGGTTTAACACACCGTCACGGTCAAAAAAAGCTGCTTTTTTCAAAATTATTTTCAATAATATTCGCATCAATAATAATGTAAATTGCAAAATAAATTGTTTAAGATTATTATTGAAAATATTTATGAACGATAAAATTGTAATTATTCCAACTTATAACGAGCTAGAAAATGCTGAAAACATTATTAGAAAAGTAATGAGTTTACAGCCCGAATTTGATTTGTTAATCGTTGATGATAATTCGCCTGATGGAACGGCAAATATTGTAATTAAACTACAAAAAGAATTTAGTAGGTTACATTTACTTTCTCGTAAAGATAAAAACGGATTAGGCACTGCTTACATTGCTGGATTTAAATGGTGTTTGAATCAACAATATGAGTATATATTTGAAATGGATGCCGATTTTAGTCATAATCCCGATGATTTAGTGAAACTTTACGATGCCTGTAAAAATGGAGCTGATTTAGCCATTGGCTCTCGTTATATTACTGGTGTAAATGTGGTGAATTGGCCTATGAACAGGGTATTGATGAGCTATTTTGCTAGCAGTTATGTGAGGATGATTACTGGTTTAACAATTCGTGATACAACTGCTGGTTTTGTTTGTTACAAACGAATCATTTTAGAAACAATTGAATTAGATAAAATTAGATTCAGAGGTTATGCTTTTCAAATTGAAATGAAATTTACCACTTCAAAATTTGGATTTAACATTGTGGAAGTTCCAATCATTTTTACCGACAGAACATTAGGTGAATCTAAAATGAGTAAACACATATTTAAAGAAGCTATTTTGGGCGTTATTAGTCTTAAAATAAAAAGTATGTTTAAAAAATATGTTCGTTAATAAACGAAGATTTTCTTCCATAAATCAATAAAATTTACATTGAAAAACTTATTACAATTACCCGATATACAAGCATTAATTGACATTGCTTTGAGAGAAGACATTGGCGCTGGCGACCATAGTTCGTTGGCATGTATTGGAAATAGCAAATTAGGAAATGCTTATTGCGTAGCAAAAGAAGTAGGTGTTATTTGTGGATTGGAATTGGCCGAATTTATTTTCCATCAAATAGATTCGTCATTGGTTTTTAAAAATAATTTTAAAGATGGTGATTTGATTAATATTGGTGACATTGTGTTTACCGTTGAAGGTAAATCTGTTTCAATTTTAACAGCAGAACGATTGGTACTTAATTTCTG
>CAISTO010000374.1 GCA_903888395.1 uncultured Bacteroidota bacterium
AAATACCTACTTTCGCAGTCGGGTAAGCTCTGTACGACCAGCTCCTTTTAATCCCCCAGGACAGGAATGTAGCAAGGGCGTAAAGTTGTAGCGGTGCGATGCAGTAAGCTTGCCCTTTTTTATGCCTTTTCTGGGCATTTTTTTGAAAAATAGTTATCAAGAATTAACTTTTGTGTAGCATGTTATCTGCTTAATATATAGTCCCTACGGGACATTAAGAATAGGGGCACCTTATTTTATTACCAACATTTAACTCCTAACGGAGTTTTTTTAGAAATGAATACATGAGTGTAAATAAATATTTATAAAGTTAGTTTTTGCCTGTAGGTATTTAACAATATTATTTCCGACAAAAATGATTTTCAAATAGTAAGTTTTAGTCCAATTAACGAATCAACTTAATAACCAATCAACCTCCCGATTAATCGGGAAACCGATCAACCAATAACCTAAGAAGTATGGTCAACTACAATGACCCATTTGTTTTTTATTTTTCTAAATATCAAAGAGAAGAAACCACCTAAATCGCCTTTACTTTTTTCGCGTTTTAAAAACCATTTTCCAATTACAAAAGCGCTGCTTTTACTAAACACATCAATGCTTTTAATTTCAAAAGCTAATTGGCCCATTGCTGTAGTATCGGGGTATGATTTTTTATAATTATCCAAGGTGTTTTGCCAACCATAAGTAATTCCTTTTTTACTAATAAATTTTAAACTATCACTGTGCCAATAAGGCATCATAAAACTTTCAATACTTCCATTATTCCAAGCAACTTGTTGTTTATATAAAACTTGAGTAATTGCTAGTTTTTCGCTAATATTATTTTGGGCAATAGTAGCCGATTGGAAAATTATTCCAATCATTACAGTAAATAACAGTTTTTTCATAAATAGGTTAATATATAAAGTGAAATTAAGTTATGTATGTCAATTTTATAAAAATCTTCTTTTAAAAGTTTGTAGTTAATTATTGGCAAATAATTATTTATATTTAAGAATCACGCCTTGCGTGATTAAAGCATAACTAAATCTATTTTTTTGTAATTGTCTTAAAAATTAAAAGTCATTGCGAGGCACGAAGCTTCCGACAAATCGGAATAACAGTAAGATTGCTTCGTGCCTCGCAATGACGAAAGAAAGTACTACGCTATTAAATGCCAAAGTGAATCCATAAAAGCAGCATCTGATATTTTTGATTCATTGCCATCGGCAATAATTTTCTCCAATAAAACATCATTCTTTTTACCTTGACTTAAAGCATAACTATATGGAGAAAGACTAAAAGTAGTCAATTCATATTGCGATTTGAATTTATGTGGATATAAGTCACTTAAATCATGTTCAATATGTTTTTTATGAAGAAAATGTTTATCGCCCACTTTTTCTGCCATTTCATAATAATTTTGAACTGCTAAATCAGCAATTGCATCGGCATTAGGCTTGCGAAGATTTTGGTATTCATCAAATATTTTTGTCCAATTTGGGAAGTGTTTTTCAACACATTCATCAAACACAACCACATCTTCAAAACTGCAATTCATCCCTTGACCGTAAAACGGAACAATGGCGTGTGCCGCATCGCCCATTAAAGCTAATTTATCTTCTTTTACCCAAGGAAAACATTTTACAGTAACCAAACTTGCTGTAGGATTATGAAAGAAATCTTCCACTAAAGTTGGCATAAGTGCCACCGCATCAGAAAAATGTGTATTAAAAAAATCATTTACCTGGTCAATAGTTTTCAAATTATCGAAGCCAAATTCACCAGTAAAAGGCATGAATAAAGTACAAGTAAAATCGCCTGCGGGATTTGGCAAAGCTATCATCATAAATGAGCCACGTGGCCAAATGTGAAGTGCTTCTTTTTCCATTAAGAATTGATTGTTTTCACCTGCTGGAATTATTAATTCTTTGTAACCAACATGCAAATAATTTTGAGAATAATTAAACCTGTCGCCCATTTGTAATTTACCACGTGTTGCAGCAAAAGCACCATCCGTTCCAATGATTCTATCGCTCCAAACTTCTTTGTGCGTGCCGTCTTCCATTTCAAAAACGCACAAATTTTTATTTAAATCTACGTCAATACATTTGGCATTAAAATAAATGGTAATATTTGGATATTCATCGGCTAATTCAACCAATTGTATATTTAATCTTCCACGAGAAACAGAATTAATGGCTTGTCCTTCTTTTCCATAAGGTTGGTATGTTAATTCACCTTTTGTGCTGTGCATCATTCGCCCAGCCATAGGAATCGCATCTTTTAAAATTGCGGTATCTAAACCTATTTTTTCTAAAGCGTTTAAACCACGCGTTGATAAAGCTAAATTGATTGATTTTCCTGCATAAATTTTGTTTTTACGCATATCAGGTCTACGCTCAAAAAGGCTTACTTCAAAGCCACGTTTTGCCATATAAATAGCCAATAAAGATCCTGAAAGTCCGCCACCAACAATTGTAATTTTATCTTGCATTTTGTAAAAATATTTTTTGTAAAAATACCAAAAAACAATTGGAATTGAATTGATAATAATCAAATATAAATCTGAAATTACTAAATACACTGCAAAACAAAGATTCATTGAAATAAACTTTCAGAATATAAATCCATTTATCAAAACAAAGTACGTATTTTCGCAGTTGTTAAAATAAATCACAAAAACTGATTTCTAATAAATTGCTAGCAGCACGAAGCTAGCTGCCAGCAGAAAAATAATGACAAACACCCATACCGAAAAAACAAATTTAGAAGACGAATTCATAGAAATTCTAGGAGCTCGTGAACATAATTTAAAAAATATAGATGTAAAAATACCACGTAATAAACTAGTAACCATAACTGGTTTAAGCGGAAGCGGAAAATCGTCATTGGCATTTGATACCATTTTTGCCGAAGGGCAACGCAGGTATATGGAAAGTTTTTCGGCTTATGCACGACAATTTATTGGCAATATGGAGCGCCCAGATGTAGATAAAATAAATGGACTTTCACCTGTAATTGCTATTGAGCAAAAAACAGTCAATAAAAACCCACGTTCTACCGTTGGAACCATTACCGAAATTTATGATTTTCTTCGCTTACTTTATGCTAGAGCAGCTGATGCATACAGTTACGAAAGTGGTGAGAAAATGATAAAAATGACCGAGGACCAAATTATTACGGGCATTATTACACAGTTTGAAAATAAAAAAATTAGCATTTTAGCACCTTTAGTAAAAGGAAGAAAAGGACATTACCGTGAACTTTTTGAACAAATACGCAAACAAGGTTTTACCAAAGTTAGACTGGATGGCGTGGTAAAAGAAATAGAAGCCAAAATGCAAGCCGATAGGTATAAAATTCATGACATTGAAGTATTAATTGATAGAATAGAACCTAAAAAAGATGCAAGAATACGCATTGCTGAAAGCGTTAAAAGCGCTTTAAAAATGGGCAAGGGAACCATGGTTTTGTTAGATACTGAAAACAACCAATCGTATCATTATAGCAAGTTTTTAATGGATCCCAAAAGTGGCATTAGTTACGATGAGCCACAGCCTAACTCGTTTTCATTTAACTCGCCTTACGGTGCTTGTCCGGGTTGTGATGGCTTAGGAATTAAAAGCATTATAGATGAAAATGCAATTATTCCTGATAGGAAATTAAGCATTAACAAAGGTGCTTTGACACCATTGGGCGAAATACGTGAAAATTGGACTTTTCTTCAATTGCGTGAAATTGGCAAAAAATACAAATTCAGCTTTGCTGATCCAATTGAAAAAATGTCGAAAGAAGCAGTAGATGCCATTTTACATGGAAGCGATGAAGCCCTAGTAATTCCTTACCAATATGCCAGTGGTTATACTCAAAATTATAACTCACAT
>CAISTO010000375.1 GCA_903888395.1 uncultured Bacteroidota bacterium
ATTATGAATTATGAATGATGAAGTATGAATGATGATCTTTTTATTTTACTGTGGTTTGGTGAGGATACCCTTTAGACTTGCAGTGAGATTGCTTCATGCTTCGCAATGACGTTCTAACGGACTTTGTGCGGGAACAAATGTTGTTGGTGACGCTGTGCGCTATAACACCAACAATAGGCAATTTTATTGAATTATGGAAGTATGAATCATGAATATAAGTGCGAAATGCGGAGTGACAAAAGTGCTGAATGTGCTGAATTTTGAATGATGAATGATGAATTATGAAGAATGAATGTTGATTTTTTTATTTTGTGTGTGGATTGGTGAGGACACCAACCATGGGCAAATCTTTCCTTTTTTTATCTTTCATAATTCATACTTCATACTTCATACTTTCCCGATGTATCGGGCCTTCATACTTTGAAATTACATCCTTTCAATAGCCATGAATAAGGCAATGGCGAAAATAATTAATGATATTCCGTTAGCGTATGTTGTTTGTTTTATTTTTAAAATAGAAACAAAAACAAATGATGATAAAAGTGATAAAGAAACAATCAATAATTGACCAATTTCAATTCCTAAATTAAATGAAAACAATGGAAATAAAATGGATTCTTCTTTGCCTAACATTTGTTTTAATAAAGTAGAAAATCCTAAACCATGAATTAATCCAAAAAGTATGGTAAGTATAAAAACTATTTTATGGTTAATGGCTTTGTTATTGGTTGAATTAATAATATTTAAAACACAAGTAATAACTATAGTTATTGGAATTAAAAACTCTACTAAACTACTATTGATTTTTAAAAAATTTAACACACTTAATGCCAAGGAAAAACTATGACCAATGGTAAAAGCAGTAATGTTAATTATAACATTTTTCCATTGCAAAGCACTATAAACACAGCAAAGTGCTAGTAAAAAAAGAATATGGTCATAAGCTTTCCAATCAGCTATGTGTTCAATTCCTGTAGTGAACCAAATATAAAAATTTTGCAAGTTTAATAGTATCATTTTTTTAGTAAATAGTTACCTTAATAAAGTGAAATTCCCATTGATAGTTTGAGTATCTTCATTGTTTCCAAAATAGGTAATGGTATAAAAATACACATCATTTGCAGCCATGTTTTCATTTATTTTTCCATCCCAACCTTTACCTATTTCATTGGTTTCAAATACTAATTGTCCCCATCTGTTAAATATTTTATAATGAATAGATAATAAGTTTTTGTAAACAGGAATAAATACATCATTTACATTGTCGTTATTGGGAGTAAAGGCATTAGGCATCATTAATTTTCCTTCACAATAATTCAACACTTCAGTTTTTGCAGTGTTTTCGCAGTTATTGATATCAGTAACTGTTACTTGGTAAATGCCATAATCTTTTACATGAAAATCTTTCGAAGTTGATCCATCTTGCCATAAATACTTAATAAAATTGGCGTTTGGATTGAGTTTAAAATCAGGCTCACAAACTTTAAAAGTAAGTGGCATGGTAATGATTGGTTTTGGTTTTTGATACAATAAAATGGTATCTGTTGCATGGCAATCATTGTCGTTTGTTACCCTAACATAATATTGACCAGGTTGCGAGGCAATAAAGGTTTGTAAAGTTGAATTGTCTTGCCACACATACCCTTTGTAACCTTGTTCAGCTTGAAGTTTTATAGCACCACCTTCACAAACAAAAGTATCCTTACCCATAGTTGTTTTAAAAGCAGCAAATGTGTCAAGCTGAATAGAATCGGAAGCTAAACAACCTACATTGTTTTTTACAATTACATAAAATAATCCTGGTGCTTTAACAAGGTGAATTTGATTCGTTGAAAAATCTTCCCATAAATAGGTTGCACCATTATTTTGAGCGTTTAAACTTATGGTGTCATTGATACAAACATTTTTATTGCTTCCCAAATCAATAATTGGCAATGTTTTTTGTGTCAAAATGATACTGTCTCTCACATTACAAGTAGCACTATTTATTTCAACCCAATAAGTGCCAGGCTCAGTAACTACAAGCGAATCAAGCATACTGGCATCTTGCCATAAATAGGTAGCAGCATTTAAATTTGCTTTTAAAACAAGAGGACTATTGAAACAATAATCAGCATCATTTCCAAGGTTTATATTTTCCTTATTTACATAATTCACTTTAATAGAATCTGTAACATAACAATAGTCTTTTTTTATTCTTAATGTATATGTTCCATTTGTAGTAACATTATAGTAAGGAAGGTTTGAATTGTTTTGCCATAAATATTCATTTACTGAATTTACTTTAGGCTGTAAAACTAAATTATAACCATTACACAATGTAGTGTCGTTTCCAAGTTCTAACATTGGTGGATCTTGGGTATTAACAGCTATTCCGTCTTGAGTGGTACAACCATTTTTTGTTACTTTTACTGTATAATATCCTAGTGTATTTACTGTTCTCGTTTTATTGCGTGAATTGTCGTTCCATAAATAGGTAGCTGAATCTATTTTTGAATCAAGTACTAAGTTACTATTGCTACAAATGATGGTATCTTCTCCTAAATTTACTTTTGGTGAAGGTTTAAAATTTACCAAAATACTATCTCTAACTTTGCAAAACAAAGCACTTGCTTCGCCCCAATACATTCCTGTGGAAGTGGGTTTAATGGTAGCAGTATTTTCATTGGTATTCCATAAATAATTTGTGGCATTTGATGAAATGATATTTAACGAGAATACATCGCCTTCACATAGGGTAGTATCATTTCCAAGGTTAAGACTTTGAAGTGGAAATATAGTCACATTAACTGAGTCGCGCGCTTTACAGCCTTTGTTATTTATTTCTGCCCAATATATTCCACTGGTATTTGAATTGATAAATGAATCGTTGCTGTTTGTATTCCATAAATATGTTGCACCCGGATAACTTACATGATAATTAAAACTTTGCCCAAGGCAATAGGTGGTATCAGGACCTAAATTTATGGTTGGTGTACTACTGAATTGAATATTAATGGTATCGTAACTTTTACAATAACCTTTTGATGCTATCATCCAATAGTTACCAGAACTGTTTACTGTTAATTTAAAAGTAGGTGCGTTGTTATACCACTTTAAACTTGTTGCATTTAAAAAAGTTGGAGTAATTTCAAATGAAGTATTATTACAAATTAGTGTATCTTTTCCTAGGTTTATTTTTATTTCACCTTCTTTTGTAACTTTCACAGAATCGTAATAGGTGCATATATTGTCGCTTACTTTTACCCAATAGGTTCCTGGCGTAGTTACCAACTGCTGGGAACTTGTATCGCCATTTTGCCATAAATAGTTAACGCCAGGTTTTGAATTATCAGTATTTAAAATACAGGAAGAATTAAAACATAAAAGTGTGTCGGGTCCTATGTTTGCAATAGGTTCATTTCTTGTTTCTAGTTTAATGGTATCTTTTTTAGTACAGGTATTCTTTTTCCAATCTAATAAATACAAACCTGGTTGAGTAACCATTTTATTTTGATTGTTTGATACCAATGTGAAATTGGGATTATTTATATTACTGCTAAAATACCATTTATAAATTGTAGCATTTGGAGCTGTTAAACTGTAAGTAGCATTTTTACAAAACGTGGTATCATTTCCTAAAATGAATGCAGGTACGGAAGTGTTTTTTATATTTATAGTATCTATAATGCTGCATGTTCCTTTAGTAATTTGCACCCAATAATTTCCTGTATCATTTACATAAACTACGGAATCAGTGGAATTATTAAACCATGAATAAGAGTTTGCATATGATTTACTCGCTGAAAGCTTTATTGGAAATGAAGCATTGCTACACAAGTCAATGTCATTGCCAAGGGCATTAGGAATAATATTAAAGTTTATGTTTATTGAATCATTGGTTGAACAGCCCGCTGTATTGGTAACTTTTAGCCAATAATTTCCATTATTATTAACTTGTAAAATGGAATCAGTAGAATTATTCGACCATAAATAATTAATATTGGAACTATGTGTGGGATTTAAATAAAATGAACTAGCACTACATAACACGGTGTCAAAACCTAAGTCTAAAGTAGGAGCGGGGGTGTATACTACGTTAAAAGTATCAACATAAGGACAATTGTTGGTATAAGTATAAACGTAATATTTACCTACCGCATTTACTGTATTATAATTATTTCGAGTACTGTCAGACCATAGATAATTATAAAAGGAATGGGTTGGAACTAAAGTTTTAGGAAACGATTGATTATTGCTACATACCGGAATAGTTTGACTGGTAATTCTGTTTAATGGCAATGAATCGCAACTAGGGTCAATAAGCGACACATCGTCAACATAATAATAAGCAATATTGCTAAAAGTTCCAGTAGTGCCACCACTACCAACATAAGATGTTAAGTTTGGAGAATTGGTGGGATTAAAACATCCAATTGTAATAAACCTTTCTCCACCCGTGGCCCTGTAAATTGCTGAAATTTTCATCCATCCATTTTTATAAAAAAAAGTTGAATTTAGCGTGGTAATTTGAGGAGTTTTTGCAATTCTTGTGCTATCGGAAAAGGTTGAATCATTTGAAAAATAAATACCAAATTTATTAGAAGCATAATTACTCGAATCGCCTAAACTTACATACATTTCAAAATAGTATATTCTATTTGCAATCAATGTTCTTGTTAATTGAGTTTCTATGTATTCACGGTATGCGCCCGTTCCATTTGATAAAACAATACCAGCAAAACCATTACCGGAGTATGGTTGCTCGCCTCCTGCTAAATTAATGTTTGGATTTAAATTTACTGAGCAAGTGTGATAATAATCGGGTGTACCGGGAGTAGGTTGTATCCAACCAGTTGCTTTTGTTACTTGTGCGTAGTTTGTTGGGCATGAAGTATAGTTTTCAAAATCACCATTTGTAACTAAGTTTTGTGCTAAATTATTACTAACTAAATACAATAAAAACAGTGCGGAAAGCAATTGATACTTCCAGTTTTTATTAATTAGTTTGTATGTAAAAATAAATTTCACCCTGCAATTAATATTTTTAAATTCTTAAATGCTAATAAATAGGCTTAAATTTATTCTAAATTTTTTATTAAAAAATAAAAAGTATTTGATAAAAAACCATCATTTTTGAACAAACTTATTCTTTAATTTTTAAAATTAACAGTTACTTTCGTCAACATGCATTTTAAAACAAAGTCAATCAAATTACTAACTATTTTGATAGTTCTTAGCTTGCAAATTTATTCATTTGCACCAGCTCACAAATACTATTTTAGTTTAACAGAAATAAAGGCAAATACATCTTCAAAAACACTATCTGTAAGTTCTAAATTATTCATTGATGATTTGGAAAGTGCTTTGCAAAAAGCCAATAAAATAAAATTTGATTTAAGTAAAACTACCGATAACAAAGAGGTTCAAAATGCAGTGTTTAATTATATCAATAGTCACTTGCAAATATATTTGGATGGAAAAATGGTTCCATTAAATTTAGTTGGATTTGAAACTGAAAATGAGGTAGTTTGGATTTATTTAGAATCAAAATTAAACAATAAAGAATTTAAAAGTACTAAAATTATCAATTCAATTTTATATGATTTCAGCGCTGATCAAACTAATTTAATTCAATATAATTGGAACAACAAAAACTTTACTGAAAAGCTTACTTATCCAAATAAAGAATTGATCATTAATCAGTAATAAATTTTATTTATTAATTATTTTTGTGTGGAATTTTTCAAAGTACCAATGTCATAACCTATTCCAAAATGAAACTGTAAGTATGTATCTGGGATTATATCATTAGTTCGCTTTGAAATTACATTATATTCAGGGAAATACGATTTAAGTTCTCTATTAGTATTAAAAACATTTATTTGGTCATCTAATCTTCCATTATTCGTTTCCACCCATTTGTTATAATCACCACCATATAGTTTCCCATTACTGTAATCATCCAAATAATCTGTAAAGGTATATACAAATTTCAAGTCGCCTTTTAAATGAAATTTTTTATAACTAACATTTAATTGAGCCAAAACATTTAATCCAGCTGCATATTGAACATATTGTCCCTGCCCATTAAAATTTTGACCTTCTGTTCCTAATTCTCTTAAACTTACTTTTATAACACTGTCTGTATTCATGGTATAGTATAAATTTTTATATGGGTCAAACTTAAATACTGTTACACCAAACCCTAAAACTGGTGTAAACGTAACTTTGTCTGTCTTTACAGATTCATAATTGTTTAAAGGTTTTAAATTCCATAACATGTTAAAATCTAATGATTTCATATCAGTTATAAAATTGTTTTCAAAACCGCTTTCTTGGTAAACTAAACCTTTGTTAATATCATTATATAATATTGTTGCAGTTCTGGCATTGTAAAATGCTGCTGAAGGATTTCCTGCAGAAAGACTAAACATATAAAAACTAGCATTAAAAGATATTTTTTTAGAATAATTGTATTGTAATCCAAATCCACCAGACCAATCAATGGCGCCTGGAATTCCCCATTTCGTTTTTACATCACAAAAAATAGTTGATAATCCTCCCCACATTAGGACTTCAAATGTTGGAATATATTTAACAAATGGAAAATAAAAATCTTTCGACTGAATCCATAATCCTTCTTGTTGCTTAATTAAAAATTTTATTCTTGTGGAGTCTTTTATATAATCAGGAGCGGGAATATTTACAGTATATTTGTTATCAACAACTGCTTTTTTGGGAATTACATTATATGAAAAGTTTTGGTTGTAAAACACTTGAGTTTTTTCGCCATTTTGATTGAATGTAAATGGAATGGTATTTCCATTTGAATCTAATAATTGAGTAATATTTAATGGTTTTATAGCATAAAAATTTATAGTATCTTCTTGATGTTTTATATTTTTTATCCAGTTAGTTTCATTTGGCCAATTTGTTAAATCAGAAATTGTAGTTTTAATGAAAGGTAGTCTTAAGTCATTTTGATTATCGTAAATAGGACGATTAGCATGGTAAGAATAAATTTTATCAATAGAAATTGTATCTTGATTACCTGTAACAGACATACCAATTGATCCATTTGTAGAAGAATTTCTGTTAAATGCTAAATTATTTATAGTTAAATTTTTAGTGTAAAATGGTTTAGCTAATTCAATGTGTAACATACCCAATGTACTATCAATTCCCTTTATATTGTTTTCATAAAATCCCAAATTATTGATGCTAATTTCATTTTTTACATTACCAGCTGATTCAATAATTATTCCTGCATTATTGTTATAAAAATAACTATTTGATATAGTCATTTTACTTATGTTTTTATTCAAATCAATGATAGGTGTAGAAACATAAATGATAGGTTCATAAAAGTTAGATTTTGAAATTTTTATATTGTCAATGCTTACATTTTTTCTTGACCAATATGGGTCAAATCTAATGGGTTGAATTAATCCTATAAAATTCACATAACTCAAATTGATTGTTGCCAAATAGTTATTACTTTTTATAATAAATCCCTCACCTGCATCTTTTGTGTTTTCAGAAATAATTTGAATAGGTTGATCTTTTGTACCGTTTAAATCCATACTTCCTTCTATGATTACTCTAACATTTGGACTTATTATAAGCACAGTTCCCGCTTTTAAAGTATAAGTTGAGCCTTTGGCTATTGCCATTGATTCAGTTAGTTTTATTGTGTCTTGTGCAAATAATGGATTTATATAAAA
>CAISTO010000376.1 GCA_903888395.1 uncultured Bacteroidota bacterium
CCCGAAATAAGGTTAAATAGGGGGTAGTAGCTACGGATTCTGCTACATGTTTTTGTTGATTATTTACTTAACTTCACAATGCCCCCCAAAGGATAGGTTAAAACTTAAACTATGAAAAGAGTAATCTTTGCTTTGGGAATTCTATTTGTATTTGCATGTAGTAAAACAGAAGTTCCTGCAACACCACCTGTGGTAGTTGTACAGGAAGAAGCTATAAAATTCACAACTAACCTTGATACTGGAACTTATAACGTTGCTGATACATTGCCGTTACTTGTAACGGTTAGTTCAAAACTTCCAGCTACAGGTATACTTTATTCAATATTGGTAAATTGGACAGACAGTTCAAAGCAGATTTTTAAGTTGGATACAAGTTTAACTGTTTCAAGTTTAAGTTTGAACATACCAGGATTAAAGAAATCAGGAACATATTCATTATCAGTTGCGGTTACCTCTAAATCAACTCCAACCAATACTTTAAATAAATCTATACCAGTAGTGAATAATCCTTTGGGAAGATTTATGGGGTATAAAGTAGCAGCTAATGCTAGGCAACTAGGTACCGACTATTGGGAAAACTCAATACTGCCTTCAGATTTAATTGTTGCAGTCTTTCAAAAAAATTACGAAAATCACCACCCATCAGGTGCATATGCTGTTTGGACAGAAGCAATTTGTAATGGTGATTTTAATAATGATGGTTATATGGACGTATTTAATGGTGGTACGACTTTTGGTGGCCAAATTAAAGCAACCCTAACTTTTTTAATTTGGAATCCAATTACAAAAATATTTGAAGAAAAAAATCTAATTAATGATAAAACAAATAATGTAGGTCACCCCAGATTAGTTACACCGGTTTATTTAAATTCAGATAATTATGTTGACATAGTAATACACGGAATGAGAGACGAAGCAAGTAATTCAAACCCAAATGAGCCTGTTTCTATTTGCCTAAGCGATGGAAAGGGCGGTTATGACATTACAAAATTAGATTTAGAACCCAAATCATTAGCCAACCAATTTGGACATGAGTGGGGCGATGTTGAAGATGTTACTGGAGATGGTCTGCCTGATTTGTTTGTTTCTGCAAATTCTCATTCATACATATTCTGGGGAATCAATACATTTCCCTACTTCACAAATATCAATTTTGCACATTTCTCATCTGATACAAAAAATTATCCCTCAGATAATGGATTTGGAGAAGTGGTACCATCGGGTGCAGGCGCTGTTTATGGAGGGGTATTTTTAGATGTTAACAAAGATGGACAAAAAGATTTGTTATTAGCAGTAGGAGAAAATGGTATTCAACCCAATGGGAATAAAGACCAACAAAGGATACTTCTAAATAAAGGAAAGGGAAGATTCAATGAAACAGGTGTCATAAAATTACCTTTATACTCAAATCAAATAAATGCTGGAATCAACTATTTTGATTATAAATTGGATGATTTAAATGGAGATGGAAGATTAGATATAATTGCAATTAACTCAGTGAAATATAGTCAGTGGAATATAGTAATATATTTACAGCAGAGTGATGGAAGTTTTTTAATAGATAATAGTTTAGTTGAATATAACCTTAATACAATTTCACGACCACAGTATAAAACACGTTTAGTTTATAGCGATTTAAATGGAGATGGGTTAAAAGATATAAGCTATATAAACTCATCTATAACTCCATATTATATGCTACAGAATAATGAAATGTTAACTAAGTCTGTATTTATTAGAGTAGGTAACAAGTTTGTGGAAAAGGACTATTATCAATTTGACCCTTATGCAAAAAGCCTTAAAGATAAATATTATAAATAGGCCGAAAGTGTATAACAACAGTGTAGCGGATATAAAAAAGCCCCTAACTCATTGATTGTTAAGGGCTTTTGCGAACTGAACGGGGGACATAACATATTAAAAATAATGACATTCATATTGATTTTCAATTAGTTATAAAGTTAATATTATTTATATTTAATATATGTGTGTGACTTTTGGTCACACATTTCATTATTTTTCTTTAAAATTAGTGTAAATACATCTGTTTTTGCTCCACATTTAGATGATTCATATAGTGATAATTCTAAATGCAAATACTAAACG
>CAISTO010000377.1 GCA_903888395.1 uncultured Bacteroidota bacterium
ATTACACGAGTTTCGATATGTTGCTTGAGTTTTTCAGCAGGAATCATGTCGTCTAAGGCATCGTATAACGGACGCAAATAGGGATCAATTTTCTCTTTTAAATCGCCAGGTAAAAAACCTAAATTTTCACCGGCTTCCACTGCGGGACGAGCTAAAATAATTCGTTTTACTTCTTTGTTTTTTAAAGCTTTTACAGCTAAAGCAACTGCAGTATAAGTTTTACCCGTTCCTGCAGGGCCAATGGCAAAAAGAATGTCGTTTTTTTGAATAAACTCCACCATAGCTTTTTGATTTGGAGTTTTTGCTTTGATAGCTCTTCCACCATTTCCATACAATATGATATCGGAATTTGCTAAATTACCACCATTTTCAATGTTTCCAATTTCATTATTTTGAAAATCACCGGCCAATAAAGCTTTAAATTGAGTGTCACTGATTGTACCATTTTTATATATAATATCACCTAATTGAGTGAATTTACTCTCAAATAATTCCATTTCTAAATCATCGCCAGTAAGCATTAATTGGTTACCACGACTAACAATTTTCAATTTGCGAAAATGTGCTTGTAGGATCTTTAAATTACGGTTATTATTGCCCAATATTTCTAATGGATCTAAATTTTCGATAAGAATTTCTTTATTGTTCAAATTATTTGCTGCTTAATTATATTTTTGCACGAATTTATTAAATAACTCAAGCCACACAAGTGAATATTATAACGCTCACATCCGATTATGGAAATAACAGTCATTATATTGCCTCAATAAAAGGTAATTTATTGAAGCATATTTCTAATATTCAATTAGTTGATGTTTCTCATGGTATTCAGAAATTTAACAAGATTGAAGCGGCTTTTGTTTTAAGTAACAGTTATAAAAATTTCACAGATGGGAGTATTCATTTAATTTGTGTAGAAACTAACATTTTTGAATATAAAAATATTGTGATTGCAAAGCATCAAAATCAATATTTTATTGGTTTAGATAATGGAATTATTAACTTAATTTTTGATCAACAACCCACGGAAATTTGGATATTAAAAAAAGTATTATTAGCAAACGTTGACTTATTTATTGAAAATGATGTTTTTGTAAAAATAGCAGAACACTTGGTGAATAAATTGCCTTTGGCGGATATTGCTGAATTAGGAAAATTGACAAGTGATTTAACCCTAAGTAAATTAACCATTGACGAGGATGGAATAACTGCTTATGTTTCTTTTATTGATGGTTTTGGAAATATTCATTTTAACTTGAGTAAATCCACCTTTGATGAAGTAAGAAAAGGTAGGAAATTTAAGGTTTTTTATGCTAGAAAAAACTTTTTTGATGAAATTTCACAGCATTATTCCGAAGGAATTCCTGGAACGGAATTGTTGTTGTTTAATTCGAATAATTACATGGAGATAGCTACAAACCGAGGAAATGCATCGCAATTATTAGGGCTTAAACTTAACAGTAAAATAATGATTGAATTTTTTAATTAAATATATGATAACAAGAGTAGTAAGACTAAGTTTTGACCCAAATAAATTAGCAGATTTTTACAAAGTATTTGAAGCAAGTAAAATACATATTGCAGCATTTGAAGGCTGCAATGGTTTACAATTAATGCAAGATGCTACGGAAAAGAATGTACTTTACACATTAAGCTACTGGGAAAATGAGGAATGTTTAAATAAATATAGGTTTTCGGAGTTATTTAAAGCTACTTGGAGTGAAACAAAAATTTTGTTTAACAATAAGCCACAAGCATTTAGTTTAGAATTACTACAAAAAGTAAAATAATATTTGCTTATAAACCAAATATTTTTACTTTTGCAGCCCTTAAAAATAACAATTTTAATGGCGGGGTAGCACAGAACACCAGTGAATGGGATTCGGCAATTCTGGAAAATAAAAATAATGGCGGGGTAGCTCATAAGTTAGTAAAAGGATTCATATCCGTTAACTAACGGACGGCAGTTCTGGAAAATAAAAATAATGGCGGGGTAGCTCATAAGTTAGTAAAAGGATTCATATCCGTTAACTAACGGACAGCAGTTCTGGAAAACAAAAATAATGGCGGGGTAGCTCTTAAGTTAGTAAAAGGATTCATATCCGTTAACTAACGGACGGCAGTTCTGGAAAACAAAA
>CAISTO010000378.1 GCA_903888395.1 uncultured Bacteroidota bacterium
ATTATGAAAAAAATTATTCTGTTATTATTAGTTCTATTTGGTACTTATGAATCGTTTTGTCAACATTTCGACAAAGCTGAGGTTTATACCAATGGTTTTGCTGAAGGTTGTAAAAGAGAGTTTACAATTTGTTTTGAAAAATGTTGGAGCCCATCTGGAAATTGTAGTGCAGGAGACATTATTTGTAATGTGGATTGCAAAACATTTGCAAATGGTGAAACTGGCATTAAATTATTATCAGTTCATTATGATCCTACGGCTGAGCCTGATGTAATCTGTTTAAATAAAGTTACAATTTCTATGGATTGTGGTTATTTTGAATTTCATCAAGATTCAGTAGGAATAGACCCAGGATGGGGTACACCTGGCACTCCGAGTGCTACTCAAACTTTTTGGTGTGGAGGCTGTTGTTGTACCTTTACTTTTGATCATATGGGAGGGAATGCATCTACAGGAGAAGTTTGGCCAGTATTTGTTATTTCTAGTTGCAAATAAAATAATATTTCAAAAAAAGCTACTTGTTTTTCAAGTAGCTTTTTTTTCGATTAAAAATGAATATAATTGCTATAAATAAAAAATAATGATTACACCTCTACAATTAGTTTCAATTACCGATTTTATATTAGGAGCCTTATGTCTTTTTTTATCTGGTGTGCTTTATGGAAAAAGTAATCATTTCTCGCTTTCAAATTATTCAGCTAAGTTAGTATTGTTTATTTTCTTTGTAGGAATGGCAGCATTTATGGGTGGTTTGGATCATGGTTTTTTTCAACCAATAGACCAACGATTTATTCCAACTACTTTAACTTATTTGTTTATTGCTTTGGCAACATTCTTTTTATTTAAATATACTATTCAAATATTTTTTAGTAAAAAAACAGGTAAAATACTTTCAATCATTGCATACTTACAATTGGCATTTTTTGTGGTAAGTTCATTTTTATTGCATAATTTTTTATTAGTAATTGCTAATTATTCACCCATTCTAATGCTGTTTTTTATTTTAAATATCATTCACTTAAAAAGTAAAAAAGGCAATTTGTATTTTATAATAACTTGTATCACTATCATCATTGCAACTTTGGTACAATCATTAGGTTTACAAATTTCTGAATTTTTAAATACAGAAACTTTGTATCATATCATAGCCATGATTGCTTATGTAATTTATTATTTTGGAGTGGCAGAAATTTTAAAAGAAGAACAAAAATCTTAATTGTTAAAACAATTCCAATTGTTCCTTTAATAGCCTAAAAGATTTGCGGTGATAAGGTGTAATGCCAAATTCTGCAATTCCAGCTCTATGCTTTAATGTACCATAACCTTTGTTTTCGTTCCAAGCATAATTCGGAAATTCTTTGTGGTATTTTAACATCAATTCATCCCTGTGAGTTTTTGCCAAAATAGAAGCAGCCGCAATACTTTGATATTTGGCATCACCTTTTATGATGCATGTATGTGTTAATTTTTGGTATGGAATAAACCGATTACCATCAATGATGAGGTGAGCTGGTTTTATTGATAATCCATCAACGGCTTTATGCATACTTAAAAAGGAAGCCTTTAAAATATTTACTTGGTCTATTTGCTCGTTGGAATAACTAGCTACCGCCCAAGCCAACGCTTTTTCTTCAATTTC
>CAISTO010000379.1 GCA_903888395.1 uncultured Bacteroidota bacterium
GCTATCAAATCAGGACATTCAGATGCTGGTGGAAGAGCAGCTTCATCGCATACCGGTGCTTTAGCCACTTCCGATATTGTAATCAGAGCCTTGTTTAAAAAAGCAGGAATTATGTATTGCAGTGGCCGAGATGAATTAATTTCTGTTGGATGTATTTTTCAAAGCAATGCTTTAAAAGGAAATCGAATTGCCATAATTACGCATGCAGGTGGATCGGCTGTAATGCTTACCGATGCATTGTGTAGCAGAGGAATGGAAGTTCCATTAATAAATGCAGAAAAATCGGCAGCACTTTTAGCAAAATTAAATCCTGGTTCTTCCGTTTCAAATCCTATTGATTTTTTAGCTACAGGAACAGCCAAACAACTTGGAGAAATTATTGACTTTTGTGAAACATTAGCCGAAATTGATGGTATAATTGTAGTGTTTGGAAGTCCGGGATTGTTTAACGTTAGGGACGTTTATCAATTACTAGACGAAAAAATGCAAACCGGTTTAAAACCAATTTTTCCTGTATTGCCATCATTGGTAAATGCAAAAGAGGAAATAGAATTATTTATATCAAAAGGAAGAATAAACTTTTCGGATGAAGTAATTTTAGGAAGAGCGCTTCCGCATGTTTACAAATGTGCAGCGCCAACTTTTGGAATGACCCATTTAATGGAAATGGAAACTGCCTCCATTAGAAGTATCATTTCTCAAGCGCCAAATGGCTATTTAACTGCGGATCAATGCAATGAATTATTGAATGCTTGTGGTATAAATATGGTTAAAGAACACCTCTGTTATAACCATGATGAAATCACAACTCTTTCAAAATTTATACGGTTTCCTGTGGTAATAAAAGTACTAGGGCCACTACATAAAACTGAAGTGAATGGTGTTACATTAAATGTAAATAGTGAAGATCTATTGCACAGTGAATTTGATAGAATGATGAAAATTCCTGAGGCAAAAGGTGTGCTTATTCAACCCATGGTTTCGGGAGAAGAATTATATTGCGGAGCAGCCAAACAAGGAAATTACGGACATTTGATATTAGCGGGTTTAGGTGGCATTTATGTAGAAGTTTTAAAGGATATTTCCTATGGTTTAGCTCCGCTAAATATACTTGAAACTACCAATATGATTCACTCATTGAAAGGTTATGAAATAATAAAAGGTTATAGAAAAAGAGAAGGCGTAAATGAAGAATTATTTGCTGATGCAATTATGCGAATAGCTTCATTGGTATGTCTTGCACCTGAAATTTCAGAATTAGATATTAATCCTTTCAGAGGAAATATGAAGGAATTAGTAGCAGTAGATGTTAGGATAAAAATTGATAAGTCGTTATAAAAAAATGAAGATAAAACCAATCCATATTTTTATAGTTTTAAGTTTAAGTTTTTTAATTTATTCTTTTAGCATTTATATACATCCAATATATGCTAAACCCGAAGCGAATATTAATATAGAAAAAGCCATTAGCGGCAGATTAGTTTGGCAAAAATACAATTGTCAAAGTTGTCATCAATTTTATGGATTAGGTGGTTATTTAGGAACTGATTTAACAAATATTTATTCGGCAAAGAATAAAGGAGAAGCAGTAATAAAGGCAGTAATATTAACAGGAAATGATGCCATGCCAGCTTATCATTTATCGGAAAATGAATTAACAGATTTGATGGAATTTTTCAAACAAACCAATCAAAGTGGCAGGGCTGATTATAATAATTTTACAATTTATAACAACGGAATGATAGAACGAAAATGATTAAACAAATAAATTTTGGTAAATTATTTTTTGCATTTGCCTTGCTATTACTGCTAGCAGGTATTGTGTTTGGATTATTTGCATCTTATGTTTACATCAATCCTAAATTTTTAAAAGATTCATTGGGGTTTTCAGCGCTTAGGCCGTTACATGTTTCCTTGGTAGTTTTTTGGATTATATTGGGAGCTACAGCTAGTGTAATTAGTGGCATGCAGTTAATCAATCCAAATGCATTTTCTAGTAAAACTGTTGCTTTGCAGTTAGCACTTTGGATGATAGCAATTATTGGTATTGTAATTGGTTATTTTAACCAAGAATTTGGCGGTAGAGAATACTGGGAATTTAATCCTATATGGGCATTACCAATTGCAATATCGTGGTTATTGTTTTTATATAACTTTTTAAAAACTGCACTTAAAATAAAAAATTGGCCTGTTTATATTTGGATGTGGATGACAGGCATTATCTTTTTCTTATTTACTTTTATTGAAAATTACCTTTGGATTTTCCCCTATTTCAGGGAAAACTTCATCACCGATATGACCATTCAGTGGAAAGTAAATGGTTCGTTAGTGGGTTCGTGGAATCAAATTATTTATGGCACTGCTTTTTTCTTAATGGATAGAATTAGTGGGAATAATAAAGTGGGTTACAGTAAA
>CAISTO010000380.1 GCA_903888395.1 uncultured Bacteroidota bacterium
AAGGAATAAGTCAATAAGGTTGACTAGTTAAATAGTTGATATGTTGATTGGTTTTTGTTACTAATTACTAAAAAATTGCGTAAGGGATAGCAGCGGTAATCCTTTTATGCAGCAAAGCGAAATAAAAGATTATAGCGGATAGCCCGACCATTATTGATTTATAAAAAATCAATAATGGTTACGCCCAAAAATATAAAACAAGAACAATGAGAATAAAATTTATTGTTTTTTTATTGTTGCTAATAGCAATCAATACAAAAGCACAGCGAACTACTGTATTAATTATAGCCGATGATTTAAGTGCAGATTATTTTGGTTTTTTTCCTGGTTATGGCGACACTGTTGACGTTCCAAATATTCGCTATTTAGCAAATAAAGGGATTGTATTTACCAACCACATGTCGAACCCAGTTTGCTCTTCTACCCGAACAAGTATTTTAACAGGACGATATAGTTTTAGAACTAAAGTTGGTGGAATTGTTGGTGGTGCTGGAGGATCTAGTTCAATTGACACAGCGGAAATCAGTATTCCTAAATTATTAAAAGTTTACAATGCCAATATTGGCAAAGCGGATATAGGAAAGTGGCATTTGAATGTTGCAGCACCTGCAATAAATTTAATGAGTCCATTGAAACTTGGTTATGATCATTTTGAAGGACCTTTTATTGGTCAATTACCCAGTTTTACCAATTGGACAAAATATACCAATGGCGTATCGAGTGCTATTACTAATTATGCAACTACCGAAAATGTAAACAATGCGGTAACTTGGTTAAATACACAAACCAATAAACCAGTGTTTTTATGGTTGGCTTTTAATGCACCTCATGAGCCGCTGCATTTACCACCATTAACTTTACATAATTATAAAACTTTATCAGGAACTGCAAATGATATTAAGAATAATCCAAAATCATATTTTAAAGCCATGATACAAGCCATGGACCATGAAATAGGAAGATTATTTGATTCGTTAAAGGCGATGAATAGATTTGATAGCACTGATTTTATTTTTATTGGCGACAATGGAAACACGCCTCGCACGGCACAAATAGCCGATACATCAAAAGCAAAAGGAACAGTTTACCAATATGGTGTTCACACACCAATGATTATAGCAGGTCCAAGTGTGATTAATCCGAATAGAATTTGCAATGCATTAACCAATACAGTGGATTTATTTTCAACGGTGTTAGAATTAAATGGATTTACCAATTGGCAAAATCAAATTCCATCAAATAAACCAGTAGATAGTAAAAGTTTAATGCCTTTGATAAAAAATACTGGAAATGAAATTAGACCTTGGCAATTTTGTGAAATATTTAAACTGCAGCATGATTCATTTGAAGCAAAAGCCATTAGAAATATGGATTACAAACTGATTCATTTTGATTATGGGAAAACTGAATTTTATAACTTAAAAAATGATCCATTGGAAATAAAAAATTTGTCATATTTTTCAATGTCGGCAGATGAAGGAAATAATTACAATTATTTATGTGAACAATATACTCAGTTAACTAACACAAGCGCAGGTTGTACCGTTAGTGGTATAAATGAAATAGGTATAAATTTGGCAGTAAATATTTATCCAAATCCATTTTCCAAACACATTCAAATTGAAAATATTAAAGCCAATACTTTTATTGAATTGTACAATTCAATAGGTGAGAAAATATATGCAGGTACCGAAATTGAATTGCAAGATTTTTCAAACTTAGCAACAGGCATTTACTTTATAAAATTAGAAAATCAATCAATAGCAATTATTAAAGAATAATAAAAAACCATGAAAAAAAATATCACCCTATTTACCATTTTATTGTGTAGCATCATTGCAAATGCACAAACAAATCCAGCCATTTTAAACTGGTTACAAAACACCACTGTAACAGGCCGACATTATGTAAAAAATAATTCAACACCAATAGTTGATGCTGCCATAGCAAATTGCCAAAGTATTAAATATTCGGCAACTTCTGTTTATGTGGCTACCAATGGAATTCCCACTTATATTACTGGACCGTTTCAAGATGGAAATCCATCGTTGGCAACAGCACAAAATGCAATTTTTAAATTACCATTAAATCCATTACAAAATACGGGAGTTGCTACGGCAACAACAGGAGGAAATATTGGATTATTTATAAACGGAGTAGCATTATTCGATTACCGTGATGGTGTTTCTTGGAAAAATTCCACAAGTTCTTTATGTGGTGGACCTATTCAGCCACCATGCATGGGCGATGGTGTTTGGAATCGTGATGCTGTTGTTGGTGAAAGACTAGGATTTGATTGTTCAAAGGCGCATCCTGCAATGGGTAATTACCATCATCACCAAAACCCAAGTGCATTTAGTTTAGATTTAAAAGTGATTTCAGATGTTTGTAAACTATACGCATCAGATGGATTATATGCCATTGATTCTAGTAAACATTCACCATTAATTGGTTTTGCATATGATGGTTTTCCTATATATGGAGCGTATGCTTATAAAAATGCAGATGGAACAGGAGAAATAACTAGAATGAAAAGTGGTTATACATTAAGAAACATAACAACTAGAACAACTAATGCAAACGGAACAGCTGTAACAGCTGGACCAGATGTAAGTACAACTTATCCACTAGGATATTTTAGAGAAGACTATAAATACAATGTTCCTGTTAGTTCGTCCCAAGATTATTTAGATTCACACAACGGACGTTTTTGTAAAACACCGGAATATCCAAATGGAATTTACTGCTATTTTGCTACAGTAGATGAGAACTGGAATTCGGCTTATCCATATGTAGTAGGCCCAACATTTTATGGGGTAAAATCTGCTACTAAAGTTACAACAATTACAGAAACAGTTACTACTTACACTCCTGGAGGAAATACAGGAATAAATAAAAGTGAATTAGATGAATCAAAAATAAATGTATTCCCTAATCCAGCAAAAGATTTTATTGCCATTCAATTAAATCAACTAACAAAAAATAATATTGACGTGGAACTTTATGATTTAACAGGAAGATTGCTTCAAAAAACAGTTTTATTTCAAGGAAGTACCATTGTAAATTTTGACACAAGAACATTGTATGAAGGAACTTATTTAATTAAGATCATTGACAATGGCAATGTAGTGAATAAAAAAATAATGATATCAAAATAAAAACAAAAACGCCTCCATTAAATGAGGCGTTTTTTTATCTATTTATTCATGCACATAAAGTTAGTTATATTATTAGTTTTCATTTTAATTAATCAAAAATCATCAGCACAAAATATTCAAATTGTAAAATTTGATGCTTTAAAGCAATGCATTTACAATAAATCTGACACGGTGTATGTAGTTAACTTTTTTGCTTCGTGGTGCAAACCGTGTATACAAGAAATGCCTGAGTTTTTATCATTTGCCATAGGCATAAAAAACAGTAAAATTAAACTGGTTTTTGTGAGTGTAGATTTTAAAAAAGAACAAGAAAAATTATTGCAAATAGTTCAAAAATTCAGTTTGCAAAATGTGTATTTATTAGATGAAACCAATGCCAATAATTGGATCAATAAAATTGACAAGAAATGGAGTGGCGCTATTCCTGCTACATTAATTGTAAAAAAAGGAAAACATAATAAGTTCATTGCTGATGTAATTAGCAGCCAAACATTATTTAAACTAATAAAATAAAATTTTTATGAAAACTATCAAATCATTGTCAATAATTTGGATTGTTTTATCAGTGATATGCACGAATGCATTTGCTCAAAAAAACAATAAAGACATTGTTGACTTTAAACTAAAAAATGTAGATGGAAACTTTGTTTCATTAAGCGATTATCCATATGCAAAAGGTTTTATCATTGTATTTACTTGTAACCATTGTCCGTTTGCCAAACTGTATCCTCCCCGACTGAATGATTTAAACAATAAATTCAAACCATTGGGAGTTCCATTGATTGCTATTAGTTCAACCGATACCATGATGTATGAAGAGGATACTTATCCAAACATGGTTACAAAAGCTAATGAGGAACATTTTAATTTTCCTTATTTATTTGATGAAATGCAAGAAGTGGCCAAGAATTTTAAAGCACAAAAAACACCACACGCATACGTAATTTGGAAAGAAAACAACCAGTGGGTTGTTAAATACAACGGTGCGATAGACGACAATGGAATGGAACCAGAAAAAGTAACCGAATCATTTGTATCAAATGCCGTAAATGAATTATTGACTAGCCAACGAGTAAAAACAAGTGAAACAAAATCAATCGGTTGCCAAATAGCTTTTAGAAGAAAATAGTTTGATTTAAACCTTTTTTAGTTTTCAAAATCTATAAAAAAATTTCAAATTATATGAAAAAAACTCAAAGGTTAGTTGGAAAGTATTATTTATTCACATTTTTAACAATTGGATGCTTAAATTTAAAAGCACAAAACAAAACCATTATTTTAGGAAGGCCAACTGATAATTCAGTAACTATTAGTATTGCCTTTGATCAAAATGTGGAGTATCTTTTTGAATATGGAAATCAATCGGGTGTGTACACAAACACATCAGCAGTTTTTACAAATGTAGCCAATACTCCTGATGAAAAAGATTTAACAGGCTTAACTGCAAATACAAAATATTTTTACAGGGTAAAGTATAAAACTGTTGGCGCTAGTAACTACATAATAAGCAATGAGTATGCTTTTATAACCCAACGAACTAAAGGCAGCACATATACTTTTACCATTGAATCGGATGAGCATTTATACGACAAAAAAGGAGTGAAAAGCATGTATCAGGTTTGCTTAAATAACCAAGCCAACGATAAGCCCGATTTCATGCTTTCATTAGGCGATATTTTTGGCGATGATCACAATCCATTTACCATCACCTCGGCAGAATTAGATGTATTACATGCTAATTATAGGCCTTTTTTAGGAAGCATTTGCCATTCCATACCTTTTTATGTTTGCCTAGGAAATCATGAAGGTGAAAACGATTATTATTTAGGGAAAACTCCTCCAAATAACTTGGCTATTTGGGGAACTTTAGCTCGTAAAAATTATTATCCAAATCCATTTCCAAATTCATTTTATTCTGGTAATACTGATGTAGAACCTTATGGTGTGGGCAATCCCGAAAACTATTATGCTTGGACTTGGGGTGATGCACAATTTATAGTTTTGGATGTTTATAGAGATGAGTGTGATACTTCTGCTAAGCCTCAAGGTTGGAACTGGAGTTTAGGTTTACCACAGTATACATGGCTGAAAAATACATTGGAAGCCAGCACTTCAAAATACAAATTTGTATTTGCACACCATATTCGCGGACAAGGAAGAGGTGGTGTGACCAATGCACAATTATATGAATGGGGCGGATTAAATAAATTAGGTGGAACCAACACTTTTGCTGCCAACAGACCAGGTTGGGCCAAGCCTATTCACCAATTATTTATTGACAATAAAGTAAATATTTTCTTTCAAGGACACGACCATGTTTTTGCTCACGAAGTTTTAGATAGTATTACATATCAAGCATTGCCAATGGCGGCAGATTCTACTTATGAAATTGGAATGTTGGCCAATGCTGATGCTTATGTTTCAGATACAGTGGCAGGAACAGGGCATTTAAGAGTAACTGTTTCCCCAATTAATGTAAAAGTTGATTTTGTTCGTGCATATTTACCCGCTGATACTTTAAGTGGTGCTCACAAAAATGGTGAAGTAGCTTTTTCATATACAGTTGGAGGCAAAGCAAATGCTGGTATAAACGAAACGTTGGAAACAACAGAAATAAAATTATACCCTAATCCTGCTAGTAACTATGTTTCCATCCTTTCTAGTCAAAATTACAAATTAGAAGAAGTAACAATATACAATTCTGTGGGACAATTGCAATTGCAATCACATGTAAATACATTTGATATCAGTAATTTTTCAAATGGAATTTACTTTGTAAATATCAAAACTGAAAATGCACTTGTTGTAAAAAAATTAGTAGTAAATAAATAACAGAAATTATGAAAAAATTTACACTCATCATTGCCATCATCACATCATTTTACTATAATTCAAAATCACAAAATTTAATTCATAGTGAACTATTAGGTCGCCCAACTCAAAATTCAATTACTGTTCAAGTTTTTTTTGATACCGCTGTAGATGCCAGCATTCAATATGGAACAGCAAGTGGCGTATATCCAAATCAAACCAATTGGCAAACATTTGCCGTGAATGAACCCACGGAAATTGAATTAAAAAATTTAACAGAAGACACAAAATATTTTTATCGTTTGGCATATAGAAAACCAAACACTACCAATGTTATTTACAGGCCAGAATATACCTTTCAAACCAGTCGTAAATTAGGCATAAGTTTTTCGTTTACCATTCAAGCCGACCCACATGTGGATGAACAAACGGACACTGCATTGTATCATTTATGTTTAAAAAATCAGTTGGAGGATAAACCCGATTTCATGATTGACTTAGGCGACTTTTTGATGTCGGATAAATTAACCAATGCATCCAAAGTTGTTCCTAGAGATACTGTTACATTTCGTTGTCATTTATTGCGTTCGTATTATGAATCAATTGGTCATTCTGTTCCTTTATTTATTGCCCTTGGCAACCATGAAGGTGAAGCCGGTTGGCAATTAAATAACACTGCAAATAATGTGGCTGTTTGGGGAACTTTAGACAGAAAAAAATATTTTACCAATCCAATTCCCAATACTTTTTATACGGGCGATACCATTGTTCATCCTTTTGTAGGACAAAGAGAAAATTATTATGCTTGGCAATGGGGCGATGCATTATTCATAGTACTAGATCCATATTGGTATACCAGTCCAAAACCTGATTCGTTAAATGGTTGGCGCTGGACACTTGGAAAAACACAATATGATTGGTTGAAGTCGACCTTAGAAAAAAACAATTCCAAATTTAAGTTTGTGTTTGCACATCAAATTATTGGTGGCGATCCTGATGGACGTGGCGGTGTGGAAGTAGCCGATTTATATGAATGGGGAGGAAATAATTTAAATAATACCCGTGGCTTTGAAACCAATAGGCCAGGTTGGTATAAACCCATTAAAGATTTATTGGCTGAACATCGGGTAAATATTTTCTTTCATGGTCACGACCATTTTTTTGGTAAACAAGAAAAAAATTGTTTGTATTATCAAGAAATTCCTCAACCCAGTCATCCTAATTTTACTTCAACCGGACAAGCTACTAAATATGGTTATAAAGAAGGGCAAATATTACCTGGTTCTGGTCATTTGAAAGTTACAGTTGATGGAAATGGTGCTAAAATAGATTATGTGAGGGCTTATTTACCTAAGAACGAAACCGGTTCAAGAAAAAACAAAGACATTTCCGCTACTTATTATATTGGTACTTTAAATTGTTATGATTCATTGAATACTGGCTCTCCAGTATTATGGAACAAAAACTATGTAGATGAACTTTCTTATCCTAATCCGTTTTCAAATGAAATAAAAATTGAGTTTTCAATTTTAGAAACTCAAAAAATAAACCTAGCTATTTTTAATCAGCAAGGGAAAATAGTAAAAAATTTAATAGATAATAGATTGGTGCTAAAAGGTGCTTTTCAAATTATTTGGGATGGAAATGATTTTAATAATAATCCATTGCCCAATGGAACTTATTATTACAAACTAATAGGAGAAAACAATATAAAATCAAGTAATAAAATTATTATTGCACGCTAAAAAAATCACATGAAGAAAATAATTACCATCATTATCATTTGCTTATTGAGCCAAATTACATTTGCTCATAATGCCCACAATAGCCAATTCATTGCAAAGAAATGGAACATTGCAAAGCAAAACAAAACAGTAGTTGGTTCATTTTTAATGTATAAAAATGGAAATGTTTATATTGAAGATGTGAATGGAAATATTGCTAATTTTCCATTAACTTCTCTAACCACTTACGACCAAAATTATATTTTAAATAAATATCAAGGAATTGAAAAATTAAACACTCAAAATAATAATGCCATTGCGCCTGCATCAGAAAAAACCTATGATTATAAATATTTAATTGTGTTTTTATTTATTGTGATTATTTCATTTGGTATGTATCGTTTTACCAATAAAAAACAACTGAAATTAGTAACTCCACTTTTAATAATAAGTGCAAGTGTGACCTTGTTTGGTTTTACAAAAGGTTTAATGAAAACCACCACAGATCCATTATTTGTAAACTCCGCTTTTGCTCCATTTAAGCCAGAGGTAAATACCCGTTACGATGCCAATTATTTTTATGTAGAATCGCTGGGATTACCAACTCACTTAATGATGGCAACTATTACAGGTTGGCAACAGCAATATCCAATTCCACAGTGTTATGTTGGCACAAACGCATGGAGCATTCCATTAAATCCGGTAAAAGCAACTACACCCGTTCCTGTTAATCAACAACATTTTTTAAGAGGTGCGGTGGCTTTGGCAGCCAATGGAATAGCCATATTTAATCCGTATACAAATACAGGTGTGGATGCATTTTTGGATGGTCAGTTAGATGATTTTGGTGGACATTGCGGACGAGCAGATGATTATCATTACCACACTGCTCCCCTATTTTTAGACAGTAAAACTACGGATATTATTCCTATTGCATTTGCCCTTGACGGTTATGCTGTTTATGGTGCTTTGGAACCCGATGGTACAGCAATGAAAACCTTAGATGCAAACCACGGTCACGATGGAAGTAATGGCGTTTATCATTACCACGGAACTACCACAGCTCCTTATATGATTGGAAATATGGTTGGAAAAGTGACTGAAGATTCTACTTTACAAATTATTCCTCAGGCTTCAGCCAAAGGAGTTCGTCCTGCTGGAACTCCACTTAAAGGAGCGGTAATAACGAGCTGCATTCCTAACGGAAATGGCAATGGTTACAAATTAACTTATACACTTGCAGGCGTTACTGATTCTGTAGTTTATAGTTGGACACCTGCAGGTAATTACACTTTTAACTACTATGTTTCTAATGTTTTAACTACTACTAATTATAAAGGAACCGCTATTTGTACTGTGCCAAATAACAATACCAATGCTAATGAAATTTCATGGATTAAAAATGATTTTTCAATATATCCAAATCCAAGTAAGGAAATATTATATTTACAATTAGAAAACAATACGCCAGCTAGCCAAGTGAAAGAAATAACTATTTACAGTTTAAATGGCACAAAGGTTTTTACAGCCAATCAATTTGAAAAAACCATCGATTTGAAAAATTTTACTTCTGGAATTTATTTTATAAAAATTCAGTTTGCCGATATTCAAACTACTAAGAAAATTATTGTTCAATAACAATTCATGAAAAAACTATTTAACTTCTCTTACACTATTTTATTATTGCTTGCACCAATCTGTGCAATGGCACAATACAAAGGAACTGCATCAGTTACACAAGGAGCTGCAACCACAATTACAACTAATTTATATAACTGCACTGGGGGAAGAATAGCAGGAGTTGGAACAATAAAAGCAAGCGATAGTTCCGTTTGGACGGTTCCCGCTGCGGTGAATTTTACCAATACTTCGTTTCCGTTTTCGTCAGACTTAAACAATGTATGTAATGGAAATAATTATGCAAATGCAACAGCAGCTTTGGCAGCTTTAAATGGTTCTGATATTGTTACGTTAGATGCCGATGGGGAAGTGATTACAGCCTTTATATTTGCCGACAATTATTTTGAAATGTATATCAATGGAACACCAGTTGGTAAAGACAAAGTTCCATTTACACAATTCAATTCTAGCATTGTTCGATTCAAAGTAAAACGCCCATTTACCATTGCCATGCACCTCATTGATTGGGAAGAGAATTTAGGATTAGGTTCAGAATTAAATGGTGGTTTTGCTTATCACCCTGGCGATGGCGGTATGGTAGCCGTTTTAAAAGATGCGAGCAATAACATCATTGCTAAAACTGGAAGTGACTGGAAAGCTCAAACTTTTTACACTGCTCCCATTACCGATTTATCTTGTCCAACTGAAAGTGGCAGCAACCGACTTTCAACAAATTGCAGCACCGCTAATTCAAGCGATGGAAGTAAATATTATGCCTTACATTGGACAAAACCAGCAAACTGGCAAGCTACAACATTCGATGATTTTTCATGGCCAAATGCATATACTTATGCGAACGCAACAGTTGGGGTAGATAACAAACCTGCATATACCAATTTCATTAATATTTTTGATGATGCAAACAATGATGCTCAATTTATATGGAGCAGTAATTTAATTTTAGATAATGAAGTAGTGGTTCGTAAAACGGTAGCTGCTGCCAGCAAAACAGAAGAAACAAATGGCTTCAATAACCATATTCAAATTTATCCAAACCCAGCAAATACTTATGTTTACATTGATTTATTGAATCATTTAAATGCTTCAAAAATTCAAAACATCAGTGTTTATAATTTATTGGGTGAAAAAGTTTTTGAAAGCAATTCTTATATCCATCAAATACCTGTAAGTAATTTTAGTAAAGGAGTTTATTTGTTAAAAATTGGTATGAATGAAATGTTATTTACAAAAAAGATAATCATAGAATAATGAAAAAAACAATCATCACTTCGCTCCTATTTTTAATCAGCGTTTTTATTTTTGCTCAAAGCACCACAAAAAGTATGCTTCGTTTGCCTGACACAGGGCAAAAAAATAGTTTTACCAATACATTTGGCGAAGACAATGATTATTCCATCAACTTGCCATATTATATTGATAACAAAAATGGAACCATTACTGATACCATTACGGGTTTAATGTGGCAGCAAACTGATGGTGGTGAAATGACCATAGAAAATGCCTTTATTTATTGTGATACATTAACTTTGGGTGGTTATACCAATTGGCGATTACCCAACGCGCATGAAGGTTTCAGTATATTAAATTTACAAAACAACAACCCTGCTTTAGACATATTATATTTTACTAAAACCACTGCACAATACTGGTGGACAAGCGACAAGCAAGTCAACGATGCCAATAAAATATGGTGTACCAATGCGGGTGGCGGAATTGGAAATCACCCGAAAACAGAAACCATCAGTGCAGGCGGAACAAAATATTTTAACGTAAGGGCAGTTAGAGACGTAATAACTCCAACTGTAATTTCAAATCATTTTACCGATAATGGCAATGGAACTATCACCGACAATTTAACCAATTTAGTTTGGCAAAAAGAGCCAAATACCAATGCTATTACTTGGGAAAATGCCCTTTTGTACGCAAATAATTTAATACTTGAAAACGATAGTGATTGGCGTATGCCAAATATCAAGGAAATACAATCTTTGAATGATGAAGGATTTGTAAATCCTTCAGTTAATACCAGCATATTTAGTAATATTGGGGTAAAGAAATATTGGTCATCTACCTCACAACAAAACCAAGTAGCCAATGCTTGGTACTGGAACACCCAATTTGGAATTACTACTTACGACCCTAAAATAAATAGTAATTATGTCATTTGTGTAAGAACAAAAACAAGTAATTCATCAACTAGTATTAATACCATTGAAAGTACGAAAACTGAATTTATGGTTTATCCAAATCCTGCAAATAATAAAGTGAATTTTGTAATTAATAATATGGAAAAATCACCCATAAAAATAACTGTTTACAATAGTCTTAATCAAAATGTTTGGGAACAAAAAAGTGAAAGTATTGGAATGAATTCATTGGAGTGGAATACTGAAAACATGTTAGCAGGAATTTATTATTACCAAATAGAAACCATTAAAAATAATGAGTCGGTTTATCAATATGGAAAGTTATTATTGAAGCACTAATTATTGATGAAAAAACTTTATATTATTTTCTATTTATCCTTAATAAATTTTGGAGTAAATGCGCAAACATTCAACGAAATATTAGGTCGCCCTACCGATTCTACCATTACCATGAGCATTTTATTTAACCAAAATGTAAATGTATATTGGGAATACGGTACTACTTTAAATGCATTAAACCTAAAAACACCAACTTATTTAGCGGCTATTGATACACCACTAGAAATAGATTTTACAGGTTTAATTCCAAATACTAAATATTATTATCGAACTTGCTATAAAGCAAGTGGTAGCAGCTCTAATTTTTTATTTGGAAACATCCATTCATTCCAAACACAAAGAAGCATAGGAAGTAGTTTTACATTTACCATTGAAGCCGATGAACATTTGTACGACCCATCGCAGGGATCGCCAAAATTGTATCAAATTAATTTAGCCAATCAAAAAAAAGATTCAGGTGACTTTATGATTTCATTGGGCGATATTTTTGGCGATGATCACACACCAAATACTACAACGAGTGCGCAAATGAAAGCCAAACATTTGTTTTACAGACAATATTTAACTTCATTATGCAGCTATTCTCCTTTCTTTATTTGCTTAGGAAATCATGAAGGGGAAAATGATTTTTTATTGAGTCAAACTCCTCCCAATAACATTGCTACTTATGCCACTTTATGGCGAAAATTTTATTACCCCAATCCGAGTCCTAACAACTTTTATTCGGGAAATAATGTGGAAGAAAATTTTGGTATGGGAAAGCCTGAAAATTATTATTCATGGACATGGGGCGATGCACTGTTTGTAGTATTAGATAGCTATAGAGACCAATGCGACACTAGTGTAAATCCTAAAAAATGGAATTGGAGTTTAGGATTACCGCAATATTCTTGGTTTAAAAATGTGTTGGAAAGCAGCAAAGCTAAATACAAATTTGTATTTGCTCATCATACCAATGGCCAACAAAGAGGTGGAATTAATTCGGCTAAATATTTTGAATGGGGAGGTTACGAAGCTTCAAAAACTGGTCCTCCAGTTTATAAATTTGACGTGAACAGACCAGGTTGGTCAAAGCCAGTTCATCAATTAATGGTCGATAATCATGTAAATATTTTCTTTCAAGGACACGATCATTTATTTGCACATGAAACATTAGATGGAATCATTTATCAAGAAGTTCCAATGGCTGCCGACTCTACTTATAAAAGCGGAATAACAGATTGGGGAAGTTTTTATACTAAAGATACATTGGCTGGTGCCGGGCATTTAAGCGTTCAAGTTTCGCCCGATTGTGTGCAAGTAAATTATGTACTTGCTTATTTACCCCAAGATACTTTGGAGAATAATAAAAATGGAACGGTAGCTTTTAGTTATACCATTGGAACATGCATTACCAATACAAAAACTTTTGAATCTGATGAAATTAAATCTTTTAATATTTATCCAAATCCTTTTACTTCATATATAAAAATAAACGATACTTATGCTCAAGAATTTGTTCAATTATGGAACATATATGGACAAATAATTTATGAAGGAAATCAATTGGAAAACCAAGATTTTTCAAAACTAGAAAAAGGTATTTATATTTTAAGAATAAATGGTAAAAATTCATTTACATCAAAATTAGTTAAGGAGTAATTTATTAAAAACTATAACTTATCAGCCGGTGTGGTTTTGCAAACCGTAATAGCTGAAAACTTTTTGAATTTTAAGTTTAAAACTTGATGTATTTAAATATATCTTTATTTTCTAAAATTTCTTTATCAGCTCCACTGATACCAACATTGAAAATTGCATTAGCCAATTCAGTAGATTTAATACTTAAACTTTTTCCAAATATTTTAAGTAATGGATATATAAACCTAGAGATTTTATAACCAATGTTTGGTTCTTTTCGCGCAGTAACAGGATAAATATAAGCTGGTCTAAATGTATAAAATTTCATATTTAAAGCTGATATTTGATTTTCAGCCATTCCTTTATACATAGCAAATGAAGTGTTGCTTTTTCCAGTTCTATCAGCACCCATTCCACTTAATAAACAAAAGGTGGCGTTAGGACTTTCACGCTTTAAAGAAACAGCAAATGCCACAGCATAATTAACGGTAATTTTTTTAAACATTACATCAGGAAACTGCCCTGTGTATGCTCCAACACAAAAATAAGCACATTGTATATTTTTAAATAAATTGACATGATCAGTATAGTCTTCAAAATTTTGAATAACAACTTCAATTAATTTTTCATGTTGGTGTCTAGTTGGCTTACGAACCAAACTTATAACTTTATTTATTTGAATATCATTTAAACATTGGTTTAAAACCAAATTCCCAATCATTCCGGTACTTCCAGCAATTAATACATTCATTCTAATTAAAAACTAATTCATCAAAATCAACTTTTTACTTACAGAAAAATTGCTTGATTGTAAGTTTAAAATATATATTCCTTTTGGTTGACTCGATAAGTCAATATCAATGGTTTTAGTATTATTTAAAATTGTTGTTTTATAAATTTCTTTACCAGTAATATCACTTACTAATAATTGCGATTTAGCGGGAATAAACTCATCTGAATTTAAATGAAAAATGTTAATAGATGGGTTTGGAAATATTGTTAAATCAAAACTGTATTTTGTGTGCTCATTGATTCCACTTGCCATATGATTTACCTTTGTAAATGCCGCTCCACCCGTATTATAATAACTTCCTGAAGGAGTTGTTTCTAATTTAATTGCCTTAACGGCATAAGTATAATTTCCTGTTACATAATTTATATTGTCTGTATAAAAAGTATCTGTAATAATGTTCGTATTTACTCTTGAATATACATTGTTTATGGTATCAACTTTGTAAATACAATAGCCATCAATACTACCAGTAACAGGTTGCCAATTCAAATTCACTTTTGATGTTACACTTTTTGCATTTAATAAAGAAACAGCATTTAAATTACGCATTTTCAAAGTTGGATCACCCATCAACGCAATGTGAACTGAATTAAATGCATAATTAAAATTACCATTATTATAAAAATCAACATTGTTTTGAGTAATCAATGCGCCATAACCAATATTCATTCCTAAGCCCATGTGATGCACATACCATTTGGGTAAGCCACCCCAAAAACAACTTAATGAAGATTGTGCTAATGGTGCACGTAAATAATTGTTTTGATTGTCCCAATCACCAAAAAAGCTACCTGCCAAAATGGTAAAAATATTATTGAAAGAATCATTCACCAAATTATTGGTATTTCCTATTCCACTGCACGATTGAAATCCACCTGCACCGCAACCAAAGCTCCATAAATAAGAACCTTTTTTTTGTGCAGTCATGTAATCGCGGTCATTAAAAATACTATCAGTTTTAACCATAGCTGCAAAATTATTATAACCAGTAGATGATAAATTTAATGTAGGGAAATTATCATCTATTAAACTGCGTTCTACCGTTTGTAAATTACCCGTTCTCCAATTATGGTCTCTGTTCAAATAATTTATAATTAAAGTAGTATCTGACTTACCAAAAGCAGGCATGTTAAACAAATCAACCCTACCAGTTTCTAACGATAAAATATTTGGTAATTTAGTTTGATCAAACTTACCATCACCAGGAATATTATACATTCGAGCTTGAGTTCCAGTTGAACAATCGGTAGAAATATCAGTCCAATCATCATACATATCGGCATAAAAAACATCGGCAGGCCAAGCACCAGTATGGTTTCCACTTCCTTCTATGTGTCCATCGGGAGGAGGAGCTTGTCCATCAGTTGAAAAATAACCTGAATAAGGCACAGGAACATGTCCTAAAATAAAAAGCGTTTTAACTTTTTTACCCATCGAATTATATGTGGCTTGTATTAACTTTTTTACTGTGGGCGGTGTTTGATTCCTTCCAGCATAAATAACACTTAAATGATACCCTTCAGCGGTTAAATCTTTTACCAATTGATTAATTTGATTGGCAACAGGAATTTTATAATTACTATCAACCAATAAAATCAAACCATCATATGTTAACTTTTCAACTAATTTATTTCCAGCATAAATATATCCTAATGCTTCATTGTTTAAAGTACTTGCTTTAAAAACACGGTATTCAAAAGCCTCACCTATTTTTACTGTACTGTCTGTAAAACCATTGGTGTTTCCTGCAGCAGTTGCATATGGATTTGTACCCCAATTTTCATCTGTAAAATTAACTCGTTTATAAATTTTATATTGACCATTATAATTAATTTGTGGCCAATTAAGTCGAACACCTCCATTTCCTAGTGAACTTGCACTTAATAATATGGATTGTGCTTTTCCAGTTTGGGCATTTGCATTTAATATTAATAGGCTTGTAAATATAAAAAATAAAAGTTTTTTCATCATAGTGCTAAATTTTTACGAATATATAATACTATGTCAAATATAAAATTGTCATGTTGTATTTTTACAATTCTATTGCCTGTTTCAGTCTAGTCAGTTCTTGATTTTATAGTTAATAAGCATAAAAATCATTTAGTATAAAAATATATCATTGATTATAAAGTACTTAAAAATATAATCGCCACTTTTAACTAAAAAAATAGCTAATAATGAAGAAAATACTTGCATATGAATTTATTAAACCTAAATTGCGCTCTTATTTAATATATTAATACAATGCAAGAAGGAACAGTAAAGTTTTTTAACGAAACAAAAGGATTTGGTTTTATCAGTCCATCAGAAGGTGGCGAAGACATTTTCGTACATTCATCAGGTCTAATCGACAGAATTAGAGAAAATGATAAAGTACAATTTGAAACAGAAAGTGGAAAAAAAGGTATTAACGCAGTTAGAGTTCAAACTATTAGATAGTTTTTAACTACGAATCAAAAAGAAAGACAGGTAATTTATTATCTGTCTTTTTTTTGGCTAATTTTTTCGGGAAAATGAATCAATGAAAACCAATAATGCTATATAGTTAATAAAAAAAAATGAACCACACAGATACATAGAATTAGTCTATGTATCTATGTGGTTTTAAAAAACTCAATTAGAAGAGCGAAGTAATTTCAACGCTGCATCAATTACCAGATTTCAATATTATTATTGTTATAAAATCAGGCCTTTTGCTTTTTCAATAGCAGCTTGCAATCCGTTAACATCATTTCCGCCAGCAGTAGCGTAAAAAGGTTGGCCTCCGCCTCCACCTTTAATTTCTTTGGCCAAATCTTTGATAATATTTCCAGCGTGAAAACCTTTTTCTTTTACTAAGTTATCGCTAATAATTACGCTTAACATCGGTTTTTCGTTTAGCACACAACCCAACACACAAAACAAATTATCTACTTCTGTTTTTAACTGAAATGAAAGATTTTTCAATTGCTCAGCATTGGAAATGTTGACTAGTTGAATAAGTTGATTGGTTGATTCTTTTGCAACTATTTTACCTTTCAATTCGTTTTTCAACGTAATGGTTTTTTCATTTTCAAAAAGCTCTAATTTCTTCAATAAGTCAGCTTTTTCGTTGATTAATTGATTTACTGATTTTAAAATGTCTTTTGAACTAAAAGTTTTTTCTAAACTTTCAACTGTCAACTGCCAACTATCAACTAACTCTTGAGCGGCATCAGCTGTAATGGCTTCAATTCTGCGTACTCCAGCTGCCACAGCAGCTTCACTTACTATTTTAAATAAACCAATTTGTCCAGTAGCTTTTACATGCGTTCCACCGCAAAGTTCACGACTGTACTGTTCATCAAAAGTGATTACACGAACTGAATCGCCATATTTTTCGCCAAAAAGCATCATAGCACCCAATGTTTTTGCTTCTTCAATTGGCACACTTCTTCGTTCATCTAAAACTATGTTTTCACGTATTTTTTGATTCACAATTTGCTCCACTTTTGCTATTTCCTCTTTGGTCATGGCCGAGAAATGAGAAAAATCGAAACGCAAATTTTCGTTGTTAACCAAACTACCTTTTTGTGCCACATGTGTACCTAAAACTTGGCGCAATGCAGCATGCAATAAATGCGTAGCTGAATGGTTGTTTTCTGTTAATTTCCGCTTGTTTGTGTCAACAGTCGCAGTGAAGCTAGCCGCAATGTTTTCGGGTAATTCTTCACAGAAATGAATGATTAAATTGTTTTCTTTTTTTGTGTCAATAATTTCAATTTTATCGTTAATATTTACAATAAAACCAGCGTCACCAATTTGTCCACCACCTTCAGGATAAAAAGGTGTTTGGTTAAATACCAATTGGTAGCTTTCCTTTCCTTTGGCCTTTACTTTTCTGTATTTGATAATTTGAATTTCAGCTTCTGTTTGGTCGTAACCAAGGAAAACCGTTGGTGTTTCCTCACCTATTAAAACCCAATCATCGGTGGTTAATTCAGTTGCTTTTCGAGAACGCGCTTTCTGTTCTTCTAATGCTTTTTGAAAACCTGTTTCATCTACAGTGAAACCATTTTCTCTGGCAATTAATTGAGTTAAATCTAAGGGAAAACCAAATGTATCTGACAACTGAAACGCAAAATCTCCAGAAATTACTTTTTCATTAGTATCAAATTTATTATTCAATATAGCCATTCCATTAGAAATGGTTCTTAAAAAACCAACTTCTTCTTCTTTGATTACTTTGCTTACAAAATCTTTTTGCGCATGCAATTCAGGAAATACAGTTTTAAAACTTTCGGCAATTAACAAAGTCAATTTACACATAAACGGTTCTTTGATTCCCAAAAACTGATATTGATAACGTACCGCTCTGCGTAATATTCTACGAATTACATAGCCAGCACCATTATTGCTTGGCAATTGCCCATCGGCAATGGCAAAACTGATGGCACGAATATGATCAGCCATTACACGCATAGCAATGTCTTGTTTGCTATCGCTAAATTGGTATTTTATATTCGAAAAATTTTCAATGAATTGAATGGTTGGTACAAAAACATCGGTATCGTAATTACTTGTTTTGCCTTCAATTGCACGCACCAAACGTTCAAAGCCCATTCCTGTATCTACATGTTGAGCAGGTAAATTTTCTAAAGTTCCATCTGCTTTGCGGTTAAATTCCATGAACACATTGTTCCAAATTTCTATCACTTGCGGATGGTCGTTATTTACTAAAGTTTTACCATCAACTAAAGCACGTTCGGCATCTGAACGTAAGTCAATGTGGATTTCAGAACATGGGCCGCATGGACCTGTATCGCCCATTTCCCAAAAATTATCTTTTTTGTTTCCGTTTAAAATTCTGTCTTCGGCAATGTATAATTTCCAATTATCAAAAGCTTCTTGGTCAAAAGCCAAACCTTCTTTGGCATCACCTTCAAATACAGTTACATAAAGTCTATCTTTAGGTAATTGGTATACATCTACTAATAATTCCCATGCCCATTCAATGGCTTCCTTTTTAAAATAATCGCCAAAACTCCAATTTCCTAACATTTCAAACATGGTATGATGGTAAGTATCCACACCCACTTCTTCTAAGTCATTGTGTTTTCCGCTAACACGCAAACATTTTTGAGTATCAACAGCACGTTTAAATTTTGGTATTTCATTTCCCAAAAACCAATCTTTAAATTGGTTCATACCTGCGTTGGTAAACATTAAAGTTGGATCGTTTTTCACTACAATTGGAGCCGATTGAACAATTGTATGCCCTTTACTTTCAAAAAAATCTAAAAATTGTTTGCGTATTTCTGCTGATGTCATGTAAGTTATAAAAATTCTTGTAATGGTAATGCTAAAAAATTGGTTTAAATTAATATTTTCGCCTCATGCTAAATTAAAATATTAAAAGTTGAAGCAAGGCTTCAAAATAATATTTTTTATTCATAATAAAAAAGCGTGGCAAAGATAAAATACTTTTATAATCCAAATAAGCTAGACTTTGAAAAAGTTCGCACCAGTTTTACCACGGTAATTTGGCGCGTTTTTGGGTTTCTATCTGCCTCGTTAGTATCAGGTGCAATCATGGTTTTGGCACTGTATAGCTTTATTGATTCCCCTAAAGAAAAAATATTAGTTCGCGAAAATATACAATATAAAGAACAATTACGCAGACTTCAAATGCGTGTTGGAGAGCTCAGTACGGTGCTTGGAGAGTTACAAGATAGAGATGCAAAAATTTATAGAAGTATTTTTGAAGCCGATCCTGTTAACTTTAAACCAAAGTTTAATCCAAACGATAAAAAATATAAATTAGCCGAAGGTTTTGATGATGCAGAAATTATCAATGATTTAAGTAAGAAAGTAGAAAATATTTCTAGTTTAGTAACTATTCAAACCAAATCGTTTGATGAATTAAAGAAATTAGCAGATAATAAAAGTGATTTTTTAGCTTCAATTCCCGCAATTCAACCAATAGCAAATAAAGATTTAAAGCGCATTGCTTCTGGTTTTGGTTATAGAATTCATCCAATTTATAAAACTACCAAACTGCATTCAGGTATTGATTTTACAGCGCCAACGAGAACACCAGTTTACGCAACTGGAAATGGTTCAATTAGTTTTGCTAAGTATGAAGGCAGAGGTTATGGCAATCACATAATTATCAATCATGGTTTTGGTTATAAAAGTTTATACGGACATTTAAGTAGCATAGAAGTTTTTGAGCGTCAAAAAGTAAAACGTGGCGAATTGATTGGATATGTTGGTAACACAGGAACCTCAACAGCGCCTCACCTACATTATGAAGTAATAAAAGGCGAAAGAAAAGTGAATCCAATCAATTACTTTTTCAATGATATAAGTGAATCTGACTACGAAGCCATTCGCGATTTATCGGCTCGCCCTACTCAGTCGTTCGATTAATTTTTTCAATTTCTACATCATTTTCAAAACTTTGTTTGTAATTTTCTTGAAATTTATTGCATAAAAATTAATATTATCATTATTTTTTACTTCATTTGTTATGACAAATAATCAATTAACACTATGAAAAATCTATTATTAGCAATCATTTTTGTATTTATAAGTAAGTTGTTATTTGCTTCCAATTGCGATGCTCAATTCCTTTTTTCCGTAAAAAATAATTCATGGAAAGCAGTGAATTCAACTGTTTCAAACGGTGTCATTTATATTGAAGTTAATTCTGAATCAGATAGTTTTAGTTTTCAATTATTGAAAAACAATAATTGTACAACAATTAAAAAAATTAGTGATGTTTATTTGGGTGACGAAATTATAAATCTTCCAAACGAAGGTGGTGTTATTAAATCTGGTTCACTAGGTGGATTATATAAAATATTAATTGTAACTCCAGGTTCAAGCGAGTGGTTTAAATTATTTGTTAAAGTTAACAATCCTACTGCGGTAAAAAATGTTTTTTCAAATGCTAATTTATTCCTTTACCCGAATCCTGCAAAAGAAAATTTCTTTGTAGAAAACACCAATCAAGTTGCACAAATTAAAGTAATAGATATCATGGGTTCTGAAATTTTAACAATTGATAATACATTCAGAAAAGATGCTTTAGATATAGATATATCGAAGCTTCCCGCTGGTCAGTATTTTGTTACATTTATAAACGACAAACAAAAATTGACTAAAAAATTAGTGAAATTGTAATACTACAAATAATTATAAAAAAAGCGCTTGGTTTTGAAATCAAGCGCTTTTTTTGTGAGGAAATATTTGAAATTTAAAACTTCTGGGCAGATACATAGGTCTGTCCTTAAGAAGCTTCTTCTATTTTTACTTTTATTTTCTTTAGCTTTTCATTTTTCAATTTCAGTAACAAAACTTTCATTTTATTTCTGTTAACCGAAACATATGATGAATGATCTAAAATGGTAATTAAACCTAAATCTTCACCTGTTAGCTCACCTTTTTTCATCAATAAACCTGCAATATCTCCTTTACTGATTTTATCTTTTTTACCAGCACTTATATACAAACAAACAAATGTTGGCGGAGCGGGCAACGTTAATTTTTCAGGTAAAGTAATTTCCTTGAAATCTTTTTTATGCATGTAAATTGGTAAAGTTTCATCCTCTGCCAAAACCAAATATGCCTCACCATTTGCATGCATTCTTGCTGTACGTCCATTTCTATGCACAAACTCTTCGTAATGCACTGGCATTTGGTAATGAACTACATGTTTTATTTCTGGAATATCTAATCCACGAGCGGCCAAATCGGTTGCTATTAATACATTGCAAGCTCCTCCTCTGAATTTTATTAGATTTTTTTCACGATCTATTTGTTCTAAATCGCCATGAAAAACACCGTGAGCAAAAGTATATTTATCCAAAACGCCACTAATTCTATTTACCGCATCTTTGTGGTTACAAAAAATCAAACAAACTTCTTGGTTAAAGCCAGCAATTAAACGCATCAGTGTTTCTACTTTTTCAGTGCTTTTAGTTTTTACTAAGTTTAGTTTTAACTTTGATTCTACTTCTTGATGCTGATAATCTAAAGTTTCTACACTTAAAAAAGGTAAAAAATTTGGCAATTCTTCTAATCTTGTTGCTGATGTTAATAGGTGTTTTTGACTTTTATTCAAAGCAAAGAAAATTACTTTTAATTGCTCATGAAAGCCCATTTGAAGTGATTTATCAAATTCGTCTAATACTACTGTTTCAATAGTAGTTGGATCAAATGACTTCCGTTCAATGTGATCGGCCAAACGTCCTGGAGTTCCAATAATAACAGCTGGCGCTTCTGATAAACTATTTTGTTCTATTTTAAATGAATGTCCGCCATAACAGCAACTTACTTTAAAATTAGTTTTCATGGCTTTAAAAACTTGTTCTATTTGTAATGATAACTCACGTGATGGCGCAACTATTAAGGCTTGTACACCTTTTTTCTCTGTAGATAAACTAGTAAGAATTGGTATTAAAAAAGAAAGTGTTTTACCCGAACCTGTAGGGGCTATAACCATTATATTTTTACTGGTTTCCGCTTTTTCAATGACCTCTGTTTGCATTTCATTAAACATTGTAATCGATAGATTGGCCAATGTTTTTTCATGAATTACATTTAAATTTTTTTGCATAGGCGCAAAGGTAAGCTAATTATTGGTTTAATGGTTGGATTGTTGTCCCGATACATCGGGAGTTATATTGTTGAATTGCATAGTTACAAGTGCAAATTGATTTTTATAATTATATAAAATGTATTTTGCAAAAAATTTCAATTGAATTATCCATTTTGAACCAAAAAAATAAAAAGTATTTAATTAGTATAGTTGGTCCCACTGCAATTGGCAAAACATCATTGGCCATTGAGTTGGCCAAATATTACCAAACGGTAATTCTTTCAGCCGATTCAAGGCAGTTTTATCAAGAAATTAGCATTGGAACTGCAAAGCCTAGCAAAGATGAATTGAACGAAGTTCAGCATTATTTTATAAATAATAAAAGTGTAGTTGAAACATATTCAGCAGGTGATTTTGAAAGAGATGCATTAAAACTTTTAGCAGAATTATTCAAAGAAAAGGACGTGGTAATTTTAGTTGGTGGAAGTGGTTTATATATTAAAGCTTTGTGGGAAGGATTAGATGAAATGCCGCCATTAAATGAGGAACTAAGAAAATCTATTATAAATGATTATGAAACAAATGGAATTGGGTATTTACAAGAAAAACTAAAAACACTCAATCTTGAAAAATATAAGAAAATAGATACTCAAAATCCACAACGGTTAATGCGAGCCATTGAAATGGAGGAACAAAATAAAACTTTTATATCAACACAAATAAAATCTCCAAGATTTTTTGAAACAATCAAAATTTGTTTGAACACCGATCGAGAAATTTTATATGATAGCATAAATAGAAGAGTGGATTCAATGATTGAAAATGGATTACTGAAGGAATGCGAACAAATGATGGAATTTAGAAATAATTATGCATTAAATACCGTTGGTTATACTGAAATTTTTAGCTTTTTTGATGGTAATATTTCGATGGAAAAAGCCATTGAACTCATTAAACAACATTCACGAAATTACGCCAAACGACAAATAACTTGGTTTAAACGAGAGCTTGATTTAAATTGGTATGAACCAAATGAAATGTCTAATATTATTGAATATATAAATAATGAAATTGGGTTAAAATAATTGCAAAAAAACCTTAAATTCGCGCATCTAAAAACAATACACTTAAGAATAAACTATGATTGATTTTTTTACTTCACCAGAGGCCTGGCTAAGCCTTTTAACTCTTACCATTTTAGAAATAGTACTTGGCGTAGATAATATTATTTTTATATCAATAATTACCAGTAAACTTCCAAGAATTCAACAACTTAAGGGAAGAAGAATTGGTTTATTTTTAGCTTTGTTTATTCGTATTATTTTATTGTTTTTTATTAATAAAATAGTACATGATTTAGTGGATGATTTTATTACTGTTTTCTGCATTGGATTTAGTTGGAGAGATTTGATTCTACTAGTTGGTGGCGTATTTTTAATATACAAAAGTGGCGTAGAAATATACGAGAAGTTGGAGAAAGAAGCTGAAGAAGTTTCAACAAAAACATATAAATCGTTTTGGAATGTTGTAATGCAAGTGGTAATAATTGATATTGTTTTTTCATTTGATAGTATTTTAACAGCTGTTGCCATTTCTGACCATATTGAAATTATGGTAATAGCAGTTATCATTTCAATGATTGTAATGATGGTTTTTGCTCAAAAAGTGGGTGATTTTATTAATGATAATCCTTCCATGAAAATATTAGCATTGGCGTTTTTATTAATGATTGGCGGACTACTAACAGTAGAAGCATTCGATATTCATGTTGAAAAATCGTATATTTATTTTGCATTAGCATTTAGTATTTTAGTAGAAATGCTAAACCTACGTTACAGAAAAAATATTACCAACGGAAAAATAAAACATTAATAATATAATTTAAAAACCATGGAAATTTTAAGCGGTATTTTAGTTGCAAAGCAAATAAAAAAAGAAATAAAAGCTGAAGTAGAAAGTTTAATCAATCAAGGATTTAAAAGACCTCATTTGGCTGCTATTTTAGTAGGTGCTGACGGTGCAAGCATGACTTATGTAAATGCCAAAGAAAAGGATTGTGAAGAAGTTGGTTTCGATTCAACTGTTCTTCGTTTTGCCGCTACAATTACTGAAGAAGAATTACTTATAGAAGTTGAAAAAATTAATAATAATACTAAAATTGATGGTTTAATTGTTCAACTTCCATTGCCAAAACATATTAACGAAAAGAAAGTAACCGAAACCATTAGCTGGAAAAAAGATGTGGACGGTTTTCATCCTTATAATGTTGGTTTGATGTTTAAAGGACTACCATGTTATTTACCTGCTACTCCTTTTGGAATTATTAAATTATTAGAATATTATAAAATTGAAACCTCAGGTAAAAACTGTGTAGTTATTGGCCGTAGCGATATTGTTGGAAAACCTATGGCTGCATTAATGCTTGGTAAAAATTGTACGGTAACAATTTGCCACAGTAAAACTGTTGACATCAATTCATTTACCCAAAAAGCTGATATCATTATTGCCGCTGTGGGAATTCCTAATTATGTTAAAGCAGAAATGATAAAAGAAGGTGCAGTTGTGATAGATGTTGGTATTACCCGAGTAGACGATGATTCTGAAAAAGGATATAAACTAATAGGTGACGTAGATTTTAACAGCGCTGCAACAAAAGCAAGTTTTATAACTCCGGTTCCCGGTGGCGTTGGCCCTATGACACGTGTTGGCTTATTGCTTAACACATTAATGGCAATAAAAAACAAATAGTTTTTTTAATCGTTACTGTTAATTAATCAGCCATAATATGAGACGATTTTTACTGCTATTTTCAATTTTTCCATTATTCATTTTTAGTCAAAATATACCTAAAATTGGCAATGATACTTTACTAGAAGTTTGCGCTTGGAACATTGAATGGTTTGGCGATACTGGATATGGCCCAACTGACGAAACCTTGCAGTTTAACAATGTAAAAGCAGTAATTGAAAAAACAGACTTAGATGTTTTGGCTTTGGAGGAAATGAGTAATCCCACTTCATTCATTTCATTAACCAATAGTTTACCTAATTATTCAAGTGTAAACAGTACGTTTACTCAAACTCAAAAAATGTGCTTATTCTACAAAAAAAGTATGTTTAATTTTATCAATGCGGAACATATTTTAGCAAGCAGCAATTATGATTTTGCAAGCCGACAGCCTTTAATGGTAACGCTTGCCACCAAAGGCGACAGTTTGAATATTGATACAATGTATTTTATAGTAGTGCATTTAAAAGCGAATAGCGATGCCACCGCTGCTGGAAAACTAGAATCATACAACAGAAGAAGAAGAGCTGCAGATGCATTGAAATTTTTTATTGAAACAACACTTTTAAATAAAAAATATTTCATACTTGGTGATTGGAATGATCGGCTTGATTATTCAATTCACAATGGAATTGATAGCACACCATTTAAACAATTATTAGATGCTAAATATAATTTTACCACTAAACCCTTAGCCGATGCGGGAAAAAGCAGTTATGCTTTTATCAATGGATTTATAGACCATATGCTAATTTCACCACGAATGGATTCGTTTTATGTAAAACAAAGCATGGGAGTTTTAGATAATCTGGGGCAATTTATTAGCAATTTTAGTAATAATACATCAGACCACTACCCTATTTATGGTAAGTTTTTATTGAACAAAATAAAGTATGTAACTCCAATAGATACAATTCCTCCCGATACCTCTCATGTTAACATTACTGAGTTAAATAAAAAGAATAAAATCAGCATTTATCCTAATCCAGCCAACGAAAATATTACGATAGAATATAACGGATTTGAAAAAGAATTTATAGTAGAATTATTCGACTTTTCGGGTAAGCTAATTGATTCAAAAACCATGAATTCAACTATTTTAACTATGAATTTAACAAATTACTCTAAAGGATTTTACACTTTAAAAATTGAAAACTCTTTCTTTAAATTATTGCTAGAATAACAAACGCTTAAAACTTAAAACTTTTACTCCACTTTCTGTCCGTCTTCTCTTGGCCCTCTGAGGTGAATAACCAATCCGTTTAAAAAGTTACGAAGAATTTGATCGCCACAAGGTTTAAAATTTGGATGGTCGTCTTTTCTGAAAATTGCACCTAATTCACTTTCAGAAATTTTAAAATCTACTAACTTTAAAATAGCAATGATGTCATCGTTTTTTAAATGTAATGCTACACGCAATTTTTTAAATATATCGTTATTACTCATAATTTATTTTTATATTTGAATTGGCTTCAAACATAATTCTTATAATTCTAATAATGCTTATTGAAAATTATATATTTCACATGCTTTCAATTAATAATCTATAAAAGGACTAATCAATCATGTGCTTTCATTCAAAACAAGGTAAAGATGCCCAAACATTAGAAAAACGATTCAAAGCAAAACTTAAATCGAATGATTTATTGGTAACAGCTGATCGGTTTAATGGATTTACTTTTCCAAAAACTCCTGTTATTACCAACCAAAATAAGCAAGAAATTCAATTATTCAATTGGGGATTAATTCCATCTTGGGCAAAAGATGAAAGTTTTAGAGCAAGTACTTTAAACGCTAGAATTGAAACCATCACTGAATTACCATCATTTAAAAACCACGTAAAAAACAGGTGTTTAATTTTAGTAGATGGTTTTTATGAATGGAAATGGCTAGACGAAAAAGGCAAGGAAAAGCAACAATATTTAATTTCATTGCCCAATGATGAACCTTTTGCTTTTGCTGGTATATACAGCGAATGGACGAACAAAAACACAGGTGAATTAATACAAACTTATTCTATAATAACTACTGAAGCTAATCCACTAATGGCCGAAATACATAATACCAAAAAGAGAATGCCAATTATATTAACTCCACAAAATGAAAATGATTGGCTGAATGAAAATATCAATCCGCAAATATTTAAACCATGTAATATCCATTTGAAGGCCACTGTAGTTTAATAAAAACGCTATCTAATTGGTTGTTTAATTTCATTAATACTATGTTTAATTGATTCAAACAATTTCAATGTTTTTTCATCCATTTTAGCTTTTGTGGTATCTAATTTAAGTTCCAAACTATTATACTTGGCTAAGGTTTCAGCCATTTTAGTTCTGGTAAATTCAGTAAAAGTATCAAATATATTTGAATGCAATTGAATAGCAGTATCCTTTAAATCCAATCCTTGAAGTTCATCACTTTTCAAATCACCTAAAATCATTGTATCACCATAAAGCACCTCAACATAATTTTTATTTACTGCCAATAATGAATCAGTAAATACTTTAAATGAATCTACTTCTGCTTTTATTTTATCTTGCTCTGATTCACATGAGAAAAAAATTGTTAAAAATAAAATTGCTAAAAGGGTTTTTGTTTTCATTAATTATTTAATAGGTTGTTTAATATCGTTCATTTTTTGTTTAATAGACTCAAATAATTCCAATGTTTTTGCATCCATTTTAGCTTTTGTTGAATCCAAATGTTGTTCCATTGCATTGTATTTCTTAATCGTTGGTTTTATATTGATTGTATAATTATATTGCGAAGTATCAAATAAATTTGAATGTGCTACAATAACTGTATCTAAAACAACCAAAGATGGATCTTCGGCAGACGGACTTTCAACATAAGTTGTATCTGTACCATTTAAATATTTATTATTTGCTTCTAATAACGAATCAGTATATTCTTTAAATGTTTCAAATTCACCTTTTGTACTAATATTTGGATTTCCACAAGCGAAAATAATTGATAAAAATAGAATTGATAAAAATATTTTAGTTTTCATAATTTGTAGCTTTAATTGACTTACAATAAAACCAATTAAAACTACAAAAGAAAATATTTCATCATTCTGTCATTCAAAATTAAAAAAATTAGTTTTTACTAGGAATGCGTAACAATGTTTCTAATAAATAAGCCCAATACTTTTGAACTGAACTTATCTGCACACATTCATCGGGCGAGTGTGCTCCACGAATATTTGGCCCAAATGATATCATTTCTATATTTGGATAATTGGTACCTAAAATACCACATTCCAAACCAGCATGACATGCACTTACCAATGCATTTTCATGGTAACGTTCGTAGTACAAATTACTC